>CADCUU010000484.1 GCA_902805995.1 uncultured Rubellimicrobium sp. | reverse complement strand
GTTCACGTTCGGGCAGGCTGCGACGTCCCGCACGCCTTCGGCCCAGATGTCCCAGCCACCCCCGGCAATGTCCGGCGTCCCACAATGGTCTAGGACGAAGGTCATGTCCGGGCAGGCCTGCGCCAGATCGCGCGCCAGATGAAGCGTGCGGCCCAGGACGTTGATATCGAAAGGATACCCCGCCTCCCCCATCTTTCGGACGTTTGCGCGGAAGCCCGCGTGGAGCGAGACATCTTCGGCCACGTCCTCGTGTAGAATCCGGCGGAAGCCCACGATGCCCAGGTCGCGGCCTTCCTCCAGCCACGCGTCGAAGCCGTCGTCCGTCTCGGGCCGGCAGTTGGCGATCTGGCCGAGGAGCCTGCCGTCGCGGATCAGCCCGGCGATCCAGCGGGACTCGGCCTGCCAGTCGAGGGCCGCCACCTCCATGAAGATCGACCCCGCGACCCGACCAGCATAGAGCGCCTGCGCTTCCTCCAGCGGGAAGTCGCGCCGGAGGGGGGGCACGCGGTGCGTCCAGGCGTGGCCCGTGACGCCTTGGTCGATGAGGTGGAGGTGGGTGTCGATCAGCTTCATGGGCCTACTCGTCCGCGATGACGTCCTGACGCTGGTCGCCCAGGCCCTTGATGCCGAGCTCCACCACGTCGCCCGCGCGCAGGAACTGCGGCGGCTTCTGCCCCATGCCGACGCCGGGGGGCGTGCCGGTGGAGATCACGTCGCCCGGATGCAGAGACATGAACTGGCTGAGATAGCTCACCAGATGCGCGACCCCGTAGACCATGGTGCGCGAGGAGCCGTCCTGCTTCGTCTCGCCGTTGACGCGGCAGTACATGTCGAGATCCTGCGGGTCCGCGACCTCGTCCCGCGTGACGAGCCAGGGGCCGAGCTGGCCGAAGTTGTCGCAGCTCTTGCCCTTGGTCCACTGGCCGGAGCGCTCGGTCTGGAAGGCGCGCTCGGACACATCGTTGGCGACGGCGAAGCCCGCGACGTGGTTCATGGCGTCGGCTTCGGAGACGTACTTGGCGTGGGTGCCGATGATGACGGCCAGCTCGACCTCCCAATCGGTCTTCTCGCTGCCTCGGGGCACGATGATAGGGTCGTTCGGGCCGCAGATGGCCGAGGTGGCCTTCATGAAGATCACGGGCTCCGGCGGGACCTTCATGCCGGATTCGGCGGCGTGGTCGGCGTAGTTGAGCCCGATGCAGATGAACTTGCCCGTGCCTCCCACGCAGGGGCCGAGCCGCGTGGCCGCGTCCACCACCGGAAGGGTCGAGGGATCGGCGGCGCGGATCGCGGCCAGTCCTTCGTCCGAGAGCACTGCCCCGGCGATGTCGGGCACCACGCCCGACAGGTCGCGGATCGTGCCGTCGTCATGCAGGAGGCCGGGCTTTTCCTGGCCGCGTTCGCCGTGGCGCAACAGTTTCATGTCTCTCTCCCTCGCTGCGGCGGCTGCGGGCTCGGGCCCGGGCCGGTTCGCGTCAGATGTTGGTCCAGCCGCCGTCGATGATCTGCTCGGTCCCGGTGGTGTAGCTCGACTCGTCGGAAGCGAGGTAGACCACGAGATGGGCAATCTCCTCCGGCCGGCCGAGGCGGTTCATCGGCTGGCGCGAGACGAAGGCGCGGCGCGCCTCCTCATAGTCGTCGGACCGCTTCATGCGGTCGTCCAGCGACGGCGTCTCCACGGTGCCTGGGCAGATCGCGTTGGCGCGGATGCCCTGCCCGATGAAGTCGCAGGCGATGGCCTTGGTGAGGCCCACGACGCCCGCCTTGGTCGCGCCGTAGACGAAGCGGTTGGGCGCGGCGATCACCGCAGAGGCGACCGAGGCCATGTTGATGATGGACCCGCCGCCCTTGGCGATCATGCCCGGGATCACGGCGCGGCACATCCGGTACATCGCCGTCATGTTCAGCCCGACGGAAAAGTTCCACGCGTCCTCGTCGCAGTCGAGGATCGTGCCATGGTGCACGAAGCCCGCGCAGTTGAAGAGCACGTCCACGGGGCCGACCTCTTCCAGCGTCGTCGCGATGTCGGATGGGTCGAGCACGTCGAGGCGACGGGTCCGGATCGTTCCCGCCAGCCCGGAGGACGTGGATTCTTCAGCTAGGCTTTGCAGCGCGGCCTCGTTCACGTCGGTGGCGATCACCGTCGCCCCCTCACGCGCCATGGCCAGTGCCGAGGCGCGGCCGATCCCCTGTCCCGCCGCAGTGACAAGCGCGAGTTTGCCCGAAAGCCGTCCCAAGGTCCTGCCCCCCAAATCACGGACCTGTGTCGCAGGCTTGCCGCCGTGATGCAACCGTTGCGGCCCTGTGGCGCTGGGGTCACGGCATCGCCGCATCACGCGAAAGTGGCTGTGCGACTCCCCCATGATTCGTGGCAGTCTGTTTCCAAGGCCCAAAAGAGAGGCCGCTGTATTGAGGCATTGTTTGCGGCATTCCGTGGCCGCGTCGTTGAGCGAAGGACCATATCCATGTCGAACCAGCAATCCGGCGCTTCCGAGCGCGTGGAACAGCAAGGCGCTGCCCCAGAGGAGCGTCGGACGCAGATGGAAGCATCCCAACCGAAATTCCCCCGTGTCCAGGCCGCGTTCGGCTCGGGCGGGGGTGCTGCGATCGTGTTCCGCGACTTCGCCAGCATCTGAGGTCCCGTCCCGGACGCACGCATGGCCCGTTCTCCCTCGGGTTGGTCCGGGACCACTAGGCGGCCGGGGGACGCTTGCGTCGTCCTCCCTGAAAGCCAGCGCCCCCTGGCCGCCCTTTTCACTCCTTGCTAGCGTCATGGCATGGCTGCGATCTCCACTCTCCGCAATTTGGGGCCGGCGTCCGAGGCGGCCTTTCGCAGGGCCGGCCTCCGCACCGCCGAGGAGATCGTCGCCCTTGGCGCGGACGCGGCTTATGCGAAGCTGCTGGAAGCGGGCGAGCGGCCCCACTTCATCGGCTACTACGTCCTCCACATGGCGCTTCAGGATCGCCCTTGGAACGACTGCAAGGGGGCCGAGAAGGCTGCGCTGAGGGAGCGGTTCGACGCGCTGAAGGCCCGCCACCACGACACCGGCCTGTCGCGGCTGGAGGCCGAGCTTGACGCGCTCGGCGTGGGCCGTCGGCGCTGACCCTTCCGCCGCGCGACCCGTTCCTCTACGACAGCCGCGTCATCCCTTCCGGAGCCCAGAATGCCCGAACTCTCGCGCCGTGCCCTCCTCGCCTTTGCGTTCCTTCCGCTGGCGGGCTGCGGCATTGGGAGGCGGCCGTCCCGGGCCTCCGCGCAGTTCGCCGGCAACACGCCCCAGATGCAGGCCCTGATCGCCCGCCACGCCCGCGCGCTGAGGATTCCGCCGGAGCTTCTGCACCACGTCGTGCAGGTGGAGAGCGGCTACAACTCTGCCGCCCGGAACGGGTCCTATTACGGCCTCATGCAGATCAGCCCCGACACGGCGCGGAGCATGGGCTACGACGGGCCGCCTTCGGGCCTCCTCGATCCGGACACCAACCTTCGCTATGCCGGGGCCTATCTGCGTGGAGCTTACATCGTCGCCAACGGAGACCAGGAGGAAGCCTATTCCTGGTACCGCCGCGGCTACTACTACGAGGCCCGCGACCGCGGCCTTCTGGAAGAGACCGGGCTGCGCCGGGCCTGACCTGCTTGGTCGATCCGGCGGTTGCCAGGCCGCGACTCAGGGGTCTGGGCTGTGGTGGCGGCCGTGGATATGAATCACCGGAGTCGGCGTAACGGTCGCTCAGCGGTGACACGGTGCCTACTCTCAGGCGTTCGGCCGCGCATCAGGAAATCTGTCCCATCGACGAAGGCGACGGCGCTTGAGGTCGTAGAGAACGCCGACCTCAGCCCCTAGCTGCATGATCTTCGGCAAGTCCGCGGGATACGGCGGCTCGCGCGCTCGAACCTCAGCCGCCGGACATCGGCTTGGCAAAGGCCTTGCCCTCGCGGCCACGCCCGGCGTCATGGGCCAAGGGCCGCTCTGCCCGCTTGAGGATCGGCGAGCGACGCCCTACCAATCGGATGGACCGATCCTCCGCGGCGCCCTGCGGCCCGGAGGGGGCCCTCGTTCGGGCCAGCCGGTGACCCGCCCGCCCTGCACCGCCAAGGAACCTACAGGACGTCATGGCATCGCCCGAAGCTCCGGCATCGACGCAGCGGCCCCTGGGATCGGCCAGCCGTGCGCCAGCGCGGCCCAAGGGTCGGCGGATCGCGAGGGACCTGCTCTCGGGCGCGGCGATCGCCTTGGCCTACTGGGCCGCCGTCATGCTGGGGCTACGCTGGGCCGTCCTGCCCGGCTTCGGCACGCCGGTCTGGCCCGCCGCGGGCATCGCCTTCGCGGGCCTCGTCCTCGGCGGATCGCGGCTCTGGCCTGCGGTGCTCCTGGGCAGGCTCGCCGCCGCTGTAACCGCCGGGACGCCGCTCGCGCTCTGGGCCGATATCCTCGTCGCGGTGGCGACCATGCTCGGGGCCTATGTCCCGGCCCGGGCGCTGGAACTCATGCGCCGCAGACTCAATCCGGCGCTGGGCAACATACGCGATATGGCATGGCTTACGCTGGGAGGCGGTCTCCTCGGCGCCGTCATCTCGGCCGTGCTGGGCGTGGGCGCGATCTGGCTTGGCGGAACGCCGGCGGACACGCTGCCTTATGCGGGACTCAACTGGTGGTTCGGCTACCTTGTGGGGGCGCTGACCGTGGCCCCGCTCGTGCTGTCCTGGTCGGCGCCGGGCGCCTTTGCCATGCCGGTCTGGCAATGGGGACATCTGGCCACCTGCCTGGGCGTGGTGGCCCTCGTCTCGGGCGTCGTGTTCCTGCAGGAGGAGACGCCCTTCCTGCGGACCTGGCACACGCTGCCGCTGCTGGTCTGGGCCGCCCTGGCGTTCAACGTCCGGGGCATGTCGGTGGCGCTCTGCATCACCTCGGCCTTTGCCATCGCGGGCGCGGTCAACGGCACCGGGCCGCTGACATCCGAAGGGGGGGCGGAGCTTGTGCGCGTCCTCCTGACCCAGCAGTTCATCGCGATGACCGCCCTCACGCTGCTGTTCCTCGCCGCCGTTGCGCATGAGCGCCACGACGTGGAGGCCCTGGGGCAACTCGCCGCCATCGTCTCCTCCTCGCCCGAGGCGATGGTGAGCCTCGACCGTAACGGGCGGGTCCTGTCCTGGAACCGCGGGGCCGAGAAGCTCCTGGGCTGGTATGAGGCGGAGGCGGTGGGGCGGCCCTCGTCCGAGGTGCTGCCGTTCGAGGATCAGGGCCGCTCGGCCTTCGACCGGGTCCTGGGGGGCCGCAGCATACAGGAGGAAACCGTCTGCCTTGCCCGCGACGGCACGCGGATCGCCGTCCTCCTCACGCAGGCGCCAGTGCGCGGGCCCGACGGGACCGTCCTGGGCACCGCCTGCGTCATCCGCGATATCCGGGCGCGCAAGGCCGCCGAAACGGCGCTCCAGCGCCTCAACGAAAGTCTGGAACAGCGCGTGGCCGAGCGCACCCGCGCGCTGGAGGACGCCAATTCGGCACTACAGGCCCAGATCGACGCGCGCGAGGCGGCGGAGGCCAGCCTTCGCCAGAGCCAGAAGATGGAGGCCGTGGGCCAGCTCACCGGGGGCATCGCCCACGACTTCAACAACATGCTGGCGGTCGTGATCGGCAGCCTCGACATGGCGCAACGGCGCGCCACGATGCTGGAGCCGCGCGTCGCGACGCTGATCGAGAATGCGATGGACGGGGCGCATCGTGCCGCGCGCCTGACCTCGCGCCTTCTGGCCCTGTCGCGCCAGCAGCCGCTCTCGCCCGAGCCGGTGGACGTGAACCGGCTCGTGGGCGGGATGGAGGAGCTTCTCGCCCG
This sequence comes from uncultured Rubellimicrobium sp., assembly GCA_902805995.1. Lineage (GTDB taxonomy): Bacteria > Pseudomonadota > Alphaproteobacteria > Rhodobacterales > Rhodobacteraceae > Rubellimicrobium. The sequence goes on along the minus strand of CADCUU010000484.1, from coordinate 4,668 downwards.
CACCATCGGCGAGCTGCACCCCATCGAGACGGACCTCGCGCCCGAGCCCTGGCCCACCTTCATCGACCCGAGCCAGCTCGAGAACGCCGTGCTGAACCTTGCCGTGAACGCCCGCGATGCCATGCCCGAAGGGGGGCACATCAGCATCGTCACGTCCAACCTGTCGCTGAGCGAGGCGGAAGCCGCGGCCCTGCCGGACGTGGCGGCGGGGGACTATGTCGTGGTCCGCGTCGCCGACAGCGGCCTGGGGATGGAGGCCGACGTCCTCGACCGCGTGTTCGACCCCTTCTTCACGACCAAGGAGACTGGCAAGGGCACGGGCCTCGGCCTGTCCATGGTTTATGGTTTCGTCAAGCAGTCGGGCGGGCATGTCCGCATTGAGTCCGCCGTGGGGAGGGGTACGACGGTGACGCTGCTCCTGCCGCGCTGGGCCGGGGCGCTCGGGGCGGAGGAGCCGCCGGAGGCCACTTCCTCGTCCGGCCCGCCGGAGGTCGCCGCAGGGGTGACCGTTCTCGTGGTGGAGGACGAGGCGGATGTCCGGCGCCTGTCGGTGAGGATGCTGTCGGACCTGGGCGCCCGGGTGATCGAAGCCGAAGACGCGCATGACGCGCTGGACCTTTTAGGGCGAGACGAACGCATCCGCCTTCTGTTCACCGATGTCGTCATGCCAGGCCTCGGCGGGCCGGAACTGGCGCGGCGCGCGCGAGAGATCCGGCCCGGGCTGCGGGTGCTGGCAACGAGCGGCTACACCGGAGAGGGAGCGCATCGGGCGGGCCAGCTGGCGGACCTCCCGCTCTTGCCCAAGCCCTTCACGCTCGACCAGCTTGCCGCCGCGCTGCAGGATGCCCTGCGCTGACCTGACATGTTGAATGAAAGTGGCCGACAATTGTCAGCGGGCTGCCGTTCTGGTCCGGCAGTACGCTGGGAGCGACTCAGGTGGCCGAGGCCGATGGCTGCGCGATCCCGATGCACTGCATTATGATGGCGGCGGCCACGCTTTCTGCCGCAGGATCGGCCCAAGTCCGGTCTGAACTTGACGCTGTCCTGGCCTTCCCGAAGTAAGGCTGCCCACACGTCCTGTCGGCTTTCGGTTTGCCGTCGCGACAGCTTGGGGTACAGTGCCCGCGCACCGCTTCAAGGAGACCGGGGTTGAAGAGACTTTCCGCTGCCACCGTCGTGACGCTGTTCGCGCAGCCGGCCCTGGCCCATGCCGATCCGGCCGCCCACGGGTCGGTCGCTGCTGGCTTCCTGCATCCGCTGATGGGGACGGACCACATCCTCGCCATGGTCGCGGTCGGGGTCCTCGCGGCGACCCAGGCACGCGTCGCAGGTCGGGTCGCGGTTCCCGTAGCCTTTGTCGCGGGCATGGGCGGAGGCATCGCGCTTGCCGCCTCCGGAGTCGTGCTGCCGCTGGCGGAGCCCATGATCCTGGCCTCCATCATCGTTCTGGGGGTCGTGCTTGCCATGGCCCTGCGCATGCCCATGGCGGTCGGGGCTGCCCTGCTGGGCCTGTTCGGCCTGTTCCATGGCACCGCCCATGGGCTCGAGATGGGGTCTTCGGACGCCCTGCCCTTCGGCCTCGCGGTTCTGGCCGCGACGGCGCTGCTCCACGCCGCGGGAGCGGCCTTCGCGGCGGGGGTAATTGCGCTCCTACGCCCGGCCTCGACCGTCGCTCTCCGCCTGTTCGGCGTCGGGATGGGTCTTGGTGGCCTGGCCCTCGCCCTGGGCTGAGGCTAGGCACCTCCGGGGCTGACGACGTAAAAAGGGGGCGCATGACGCCCCCTTTCCTATTCGGCACAACCGCTGATGGGCAGGCGCTCCGTGGCTTTTACTTGAGCCCCGGATCCCGGGTGTGGTGGCTGTCCTGCTCGCCGCCGCCGCTCGACTTGCCGCTATGGGCGTGCTGGTCGCCGGGGTCCGAATCCGGCTTGGGCGGCTCGTTCATCGGCTTCTTGGCATTTTCATGCGATGCGCCGGGGCCGCCCTGGCGGATCGTGTTGGGATGCTTCTCGGAGGTGGACATGCTCTAGCGATCCTGCTGATAACCCTGATGGGTGGTGTTGATCTTGCTGTTCCCGGCCTGGCCGATCTTGTCCGGGTTCGCCTTTTGCGGGTTCCCGACATCGGTGCCCTGATCGATCTGGGTGGCGTCGCCGCCGGTGCCCTTGGGGCTGCGGTTCTCGGGCGGGATGGGGGGCATCTTGCTGGTCATCGCGGGCTCCTCACTCATCATCCATGCGGTTGGCCGCATGATCGTGGAACTGCTCGGTCTGCACGTTCTTGCTGTCGAGGCCGCGCTGGTCCGAATGCTGCGCCTTGTCCCTGTTGGACAGGACGATGTTCTCGGGAATGTCCTCCGGCGCGATATCGGTCATCGCGCCAGTGCCGTCACCCTTGCCCTGGGCGCCCGGACCGAAGTGCTTGCGGCTTGCATGTGCCATGAATGGCCTCCTGGTGGGGACGGGCCGGCGCGGGCGCCGGTCCCTGTGTCCCTCAACCCACGGGGGCAAGCTCCGTTCCAGGGGGGCTGACGGCCCTCGCGTCAAGAGCGGCCGCCCGCGCAGGCGGCCAGGGGCGGAGGTCAGGCGTCCCGAACCGCCAGGGTTGCCCGGTTGCGCCGCGCCTGTCGGAGCATGGAGGCCGTGTAGATCGCGAGCCCCAGCCAGATCATCGGGAAGGCGATCATGCGCGCCGGGCCGAACTCCTCCCCGAACAGGAAGACCGCCGTGACTGCGATCATCGTGGGGGCGATGTATTGGAGGATGCCGATGGTGGACAGCCGCAGCAGCTTGGCGCTGTTGGCGTAGATCATCAGCGGCACCGCCGTCACGATCCCGCAGCCGAACAGGAGCGCGGTCGTGGAGCCGTCCCCGGCGAGGAAGTGACTCTCCCCCCTCGCCGACAGGACCCAGAGATAGGCCAGCGCCGGGACGAGGAGGATCACCACCTCCAGGAAGAAGCCCTGGTTCGGGCCGATGGGCAGCCACTTCTTGAGGAAGGCATAGGCCCCCCAGGTCAGAGTGAGGCCGAGCGCCACGGCCGGAAGCCGGCCGGAGTCAAAGGTAAGGACCGCCACGGCCCCCGCGGCCAGCGCAATGGCCGCCCATTGCGCGGGGGACAGCCGTTCCCGCAGCAGGACCGCGCCCAGGAACACGCTGAACAGCGGGTTGATGTAGTAGCCGAGCGCCGCGTCGAGTGCGTGGCCCGCCCCAATGGCCCAGACATAGATGCCCCAGTTCGCGGTGATGAGGACCGCGGTCACGACCGCCATGAGCAGCATCCGGGGGCTCCGCAGGGCGAGCGCGAGGTCCCCGGTCCGGCCCCGGAACCACAGCACCGCCCCCGCGATGGGGACGGACCAGATGACGCGGTGGAGGATCACCTCTGCCGGGGGAACATGCGCCAGGGCCTTCATGTAGAGCGGAAGGAACCCCCAGAGCAGGTAGACGGTCGTGGCGAGCACGAAGCCCTTCAGGCTGTCCTCGTTGCGGTCCATGGGGGCTCTCCTTCCGACGCGCGTGGCCGGCGGTATCGCAGAGCGCGGGCCGCCGCCAGTCCCGCCGTGCCCGGGCGGAGCGCGCCCGGCGACCACTACTCTCCTCGGGCGGCCCGCTGCGCCTCGCGGTCGAGGTCCCCGGGCCGGTCGAGGTAGCGGGGCGAGTGATGGAACGTCACGAGCCGGTGCACCCCCGCCTCCCTCGCAAGCTCGCCCGCCTGCCGGGCCGTGAGGTGCCTGCGATCCGCCCCGAGGTCCGCGTCCTCGTGCAGGAAGACCGCCTCGATATAGAGGTCGTCCGCGCCACGGGCCAGAGACACGATCCTTTCGGCGTTTTCCGCATGGAAGGCCGCATCGGTGACGTAGGCGAGCCGCTGCCCCGGTGCGACCAGGAACGCGCGCTCCCGCAGGAGGCCAAGTGGCACGACCTTCCCGCCCGCGTCGACGGGGAGGTCGTCGGGCGCGCCGGCCCGGATCGCGGTCTTGGCGGGGCGGAGCCAGGGGCCGACGGACAGGCCCAGCGCCGCCAGAGCCTCGGCCCGGACATTCACGCGCAGCTGCTCCTGAAGCGCGAAGGCGAGGGAGGGGATGCCGTGGTCCAGTGCGACCGCCTCGATGGTGAAGTCCGGGTCCGAGAGCACCACCCCCTCCGGCAGGTCGGAGGCGATCTCCGGGCCGGGCCGGAACGCGTCCCGCGCCCGCAGCGGCGTCCATGGGCCGAGGCGTCCTTTGGACAGCTCGGCCACGTGCAGCACGAAATCCACCGACCGCGGCCCGAGGAGGTTCCAGCTATAGCCAGCAATCCGCGCCCGCACGCCGTCCACAAAGCCCGGCGGCCCTACGAGGCGCAGCGTCCCGGGACGGGTATGGCGAAGGCGCAGCAACTGATCGAAGCCCACGAAGTGGTCCATGTGCCGGTGCGATACAAAGACGTCGCTGACCCGCGCGATCTCCCGCGCGGACAGGGTGGACAGGTCGCCCAGATCGAACAGGATCGCGCGGGACCCGAACCTGAGGTCGATGAACAGCCCGGGGTCCTCGAACGGCCCGTTGATGAGGCGGCTCTGCGCCAGCCAGGTCACCCCGCGCGCCCGTCAGTCAAGTAGCCAGCGGAAGGAGTGCCGCAGCTGCGCCGTGCCATTGGACTCGAACCAGGCGCCATGGGCGAAGAT
>CADCUU010000483.1 GCA_902805995.1 uncultured Rubellimicrobium sp. | reverse complement strand
GGAACTACGGCCTGCCGGGGGCCGGGCCCGGCGAATACTACAGCGTGATCGTGGCGCGCGCCGACGACCCCGCGCCGGGCTCACGCTTTGCCCTGAACGACCCGCTGTCCAATTCGGGCTGGGACCTGCCGCAGGAGTGGGCGCGGCAGTCTAGCGTCACCCTTCACCCCGTGGCCGTCACCGGCTCCCATCTGGGCAGCCTTCGCGCGGTGGCCGAAGGGCGTGCGGACCTCGCCGGCATCGACGCGATCACCTTCCGCAACCTTCAACGGTGGGAACCCCTGGCCGCCGGGCTGCGCGTCGTCGCCCGCACGGCCACCAGCCCCGGCATGAGCTTCATTACCGCCCCCGGCCGCGATCCCGGCCCCTACCGGGAGGCCATCCGCGAAGCCATCGCTGCCCTGCCGGATTGGGCGTCGGAGGATCTGGGGCTGCGCGGCCTCGCTGTGCTGCCGCGCTCGGCCTACGACCGCCCGCTGCCGCCCGCGCCGCTGGTCGAGGAGCCATGGCCCGCCTGACCCCGGTCGCGGCGCTGTCAGAGGAGTGCGGCGAACGGGCTCAGGTCCCGCGCTGCCGTTATCCCCGGCACGCCCCTCCACACCGCCTGAAACCTGCGCAACGCGGCGGGCGTGCCGCTGCGTCGGATGGAGCGCATCCCACAAATGGTTGCAATCGTTCCGCGAATAACGCCTAATTTCCCGAATACAGGGAAGACGTCGTGACAGCATCGGCCGCTCCGGTCATCGAAATCCGCAATCTGCACAAGGCCTACGGGTCGCTCGAAGTGCTCAAGGGCGTCGATATCCAGGCCCCCGCAGGCCATGTCGTGGCCATGATCGGCTCCTCCGGCTCGGGCAAGTCCACCCTCCTGCGCTGCTGCAACCTCCTGGAGGACAGCCAACAGGGCGAGATCCTGTTCGAAGGCGAACCCGTCCGGTGGCGCGGCACGGGCCTGAGCCGCCGCCCCGCCGACCGCGCGCAGGTGGTCCGCATCCGCACGAACCTGTCGATGGTGTTCCAGAGCTTCAATCTCTGGTCCCACATGAGCATCCTCCAGAACGTGATGGAAGCGCCCGTCACGGTGCTGAAGCGCGACCCGAAGGAGGTCGAGGCCCGCGCCCGTGCCTATCTCGACAAGGTGGGCATCGGCGACAAGGCCGAGGCCTGGCCCGCGCAGCTTTCGGGCGGCCAGCAGCAGCGCGCCGCCATCGCCCGCGCCCTCTGCATGGAGCCCAAGGCGCTCCTCTTCGACGAGCCCACCTCCGCCCTCGACCCCGAGCTGGAGCAGGAGGTCGTTCGCGTGATCAAGGCCCTCGCGCAGGAAGGGCGCACGATGATCATCGTGACCCACGACATGCGCCTTGCCGCTGACGTGGCCCATCACGTCGTCTTCCTCCACAAGGGCCGGATCGAGGAAGAGGGTCCACCCCAGCAGCTCTTCGGCAACCCGCAGACCGAGCGCCTGCGCGGGTTCCTGTCGGCCACCCGCGCCGCCTGACAACCATAAAGTCCAACAATAAAAGGGAGACTACCGCATGAAGAGCCTCATCCTCGCCTCCACGCTGGCGCTGGCCGCCTCGGGGGCGCTTGCGCAGGACGTCGTCCGCCTCGCCACCGAGGGGGCCTATCCCCCGTTCAACTTCCTCAACGACGCGGGCGAGATCGACGGCTTCGAGCGCGAGCTGGGGGACGAGCTTTGCACCCGCGCCGAGCTGACCTGCGAATGGGTCACGAACGAATGGGACTCCATCATCCCCAACCTCGTCTCGGGCAACTACGACGCGATCCTCGCAGGCATGTCGATCACGCCCGAGCGTGACGAGGTCATCGACTTCACCCAGGACTACTCCCCGCCCACCGCCTCGGCCTATGTCGCGCTGAGCGAGGGCGTGGACATCACCGCCGGGACCGTGGCCGCGCAGGCCGCGACCATTCAGGCGGGCTACATCGCGGAGTCCGGCGCGACGCTCCTCGAATTCGCGACGCCCGAGGAGACCGTGGCCGCCGTCCGCAACGGCGAGGCCGATGCCGTCTTCGCCGACTTCGACTTCCTGTCCGCCATCGTCGAGGAGTCGGGCGGCGAGCTGACCTTCGTGGGCGACCGGGTCCCGATCGGCGGCGGCGTGGGCGCGGGCCTGCGGGAGTCCGACACGGAGCTTCGCGACAAGTTCGACGCCGCGATCCAGTCCATGAAGGATGACGGCTCCCTCAACGAACTCCTCATCAAGTGGTTCGGCGACGACACGGAAACCTACTGACGATCTGACGGCGGCGCGGGGCCTTTCACAGGAAGCGTCCCGCGCCGATCCCGTCCCCGGGTGCCCCCATGTGCGACGACCCCTCCACCCTCGGCAACCTCCAGTGGTTCATCTGCTACCTCACCACGGGGAAGCACCTGAACTTCTACGGCTCCTTCGTGACGGTGCTGCTGCTTCTGGCGGTCACGGCCCCGGCGGCGCTGCTCCTGGGCTTCGGCGGGGCCATGGCCGCGCGGTCGCGGATCGCGCCCCTGTCGTGGTTCGGCAAGGGCTATGTCGCGATCGTGCGGGGCGTGCCCGACATCGCGTTCTTCCTGTTCTTCGTGATCGCGCTGGACCAGGGCTTCGAATACCTGCGTCACCGGATCAAGTGCCCGGACTGGGACCAGCCCATCCGCCAGGGCAGCGACTTCATCGTCTGCGACCCGGCCAAGCTGCCCCTCTCCTCCTCCCCCCAGTGGATGCACGAGGTCTACGGCTTCACGCTGGCTGTCCTCACCTTCGCCATCGTCTTCGGCGCCTTCGCGGCGAACGTCCTCTACGGCGCGATGCGGGCCGTGCCCCGGACGCAGATGGAAACGGCCGAGGCCTATGGCATGACCCACCGCCAGGCCTTCTGGCGGGTGCTCGTGCCGCAGATGTGGGTCTATGCCCTGCCCGGCCTGTCGAACCTGTGGATGGTGCTTATCAAGGCCTCCCCCCTCCTGTTCCTCCTCGGCGTGGAGGACATCGTCTACTGGGCACGCGACCTCGGCGGCTCCAAGACGCCGCAGTTCACCGACTATCCCCATGGCGACTGGCGGATGTGGTACTTCCTTTTCCTTCTCGTCTTCTACCTCGCCTTCACCCGCCTGTCCGAGGTCGTGCTCGACCGCGTGATGCGCCGCCTTACCCATGGGCAGGCCGTCTCGGGGGGTGAGGCGCAGCGCAAGGCCGACCTCGTGGGGCCCGCATGAGCTGCCTGAACACCCTCCAGTCCTACGCCCTCCGCTCCCTGGGATTCGGCGAGCGCGCCCTGCCGCAATCCGACTTCACGCTGTGCGAGCAGGCGACGCTGATCGGATCGGGGATGATCTGGAACATCTACTTCGGCGCGGTAGCGCTGGTCGCGGGCTTCTTCCTCGCCGTCGCGGTGGCGCTCGCCCGGACGTCGCATCACGGCTGGCTGCGCAAACCCGCCGAATGGTTCGTCTTCGTCCTGCGGGGCTCGCCGCTCTTTATCCAGTTCTTCTTCGGGTACTTCCTGTTCCTCTCGCTCAAAGGCCAGTTCCCGGCGATGGGGCTCTTCACCTCGGCCTGGGCGGGCGCGCTGGTCGTGCTGTTCCTCAACACCGCCGCCTATTCGGCCGAGATCTTCCATGGCGCCCTCCAGGCCATCCCCCGGGGGGACCTGGAGGCCGCCGACGCCTATGGCCTGTCGGGCTGGACGAAGTTCCGGCGCGTCACCTTCCCCACGATGCTGCGCCTCGCATGGCCCGCCTACACCAACGAGGCGATCTTCCTCTTCCACGCGACCACGCTCGTGTTCTTCACGGGCTTCCCGGCGCTCCAGCAGCGGGGGGACGCGCTCTACTACGCGCAGTACTTCGCGGACAAGACGTTCAACCCCTTCGTCCCCTACCCGATCCTCGCGGGCTACTTCATCCTCCTGACGCTCGCCGTCATCGCCCTCTTCCACCGCGCGAGCCAGCGGCTGAACCGCCATATGCCGGGCGCCACGGGCCGCTGGCGGGCGAAGTTCCAGTTGATCCGCTAGACAGACGGGCTGCGAACCTCCACATTCCCTTGAACGAACCGGCACGAAAGGCTGCGATCACGCAGAAGGTGCATCCATGACATGGCCCCCACGGGTCTGGCCGTCGGCCCGCAACGCGCGCTCTTCCAGACACAATGACAGGTGACATCATGAGCTGGCTCGACCAGCACCCCGAGGTGCGCAACATCCGTTGCGGCGCCGTCGACCTCAACGGCCAGGCGCGCGGCAAGCGCATCCCGGCCCGCTTCGCCCGCAAGATCGAGAGCGAAGGAACCCGCTTCCCGCTATCCGTCCTCAACCTCGACATCTGGGGCGAGGACGTGGAGGACTCCCCCCTCGTCTTCGAGATCGGCGACCCCGACGGGGTCCTGAGACCGACCGAGCGGGGCTATGTCCCCATGCCCTGGCTCAAGATGCCCTCGGCCCTCCTGCCGATGTGGATGTACCAGGAGGACGGCGCCCCCTACGAGGGCGACCCCCGCCACGCGCTCCGCTCCATCGTGGAGAGGTTCAAAGCGCGCGGCCTCGTCCCCGTCGTCGCCACGGAGATGGAGTTCTATCTCGTGGACGATTCGGGGCCGGAGTTCCGCCAGCCCCCCTCCCCCCGCAGCGGCAAGCGCCGTCCGGGGGCGGAGATCCTGTCCTTGCGCGCCCTCGACGCCTTCGACCTGTTCTTCAACGACCTCTACGACGCCTGCGACCTCATGGACATCCCGGCCGAGGCGGCGATCAGCGAGGTCGGCCTGGGGCAGTTCGAGATCAACCTGTGCCACGTCCCCGACGCGCTCAAGGCGGCGGACGACGCGTATCTGTTCAAGATGCTGGTGCGGGGCCTCGCGCGGAACCACGGCTTCGCGGCATCCTTCATGGCCAAGCCCTACGAGGATTACGCGGGCAACGGCCTCCACACCCACTTCTCGGTGGCGGATGCCGAGGGGAACAACCTCTTCGCCAACGGCAGCTTCGAGGGCACGCCGCTCCTGCGGCAGGCCATCGCGGGCTGCCTCAAGGGGATTCCCGACCTCGCGCTCATCTTCGCGCCCCATGCCAACAGCTACGACCGGCTGGTGCCCGAAAGCCATGCGCCCACCGGCGTCTGCTGGGCCTACGAGAACCGGACCGCGTCGGTTCGCGTGCCCGGCGGCAGCCTTTCGGGCCGGCGGGTGGAGCATCGGGTCGCGGGCGGGGACGTGAACCCCTACCTGTTCCTCGCGGCCGTCCTGGGCTCCGCCCTTGTCGGCATCGAGGATGGGATGGAGCCCCCGCCCCCGATCATGGGCAACGCCTACGAGCAGGACCTCGCCCAGATCCCCGACACCTGGGAGCAGGCCATCGACGCCTTCGAGGAAAGCCCCTTCGTCCGGCGCGTCTTCCACCAGCAGCTCATCGACAACTTCGTCATGACCAAGCGGCAGGAGCTTCACTACATGAAGGAGCTCACTCCGCGGCAACAGCTCGAACTGTATCTGGACACGGTCTGAGCATCCCCGGGAGGGCCATGCGCTCTCCCGGGTCCATCCCCTCGCGGCGGGCTTCAGCTGCGAAATGCCAAGAATATACAACTCTTCGGCCTGTCGCCGCGCTGCCGCGGCGATCCCGGCAGCGGGGACCGCGGCTCGCGCGGCAGTGTTGTCCACAGACCCATCCACCGATCTTTCCAAACCGTCCACAACGGAAATCTGTTCCCGGACTGTTCCGGCTGTCATAAGCACTACAACAACCAACAAGACGAGCATGGGGCACCCTAGATGACCGAGATCGCGCCGTTCCGTCCCCGCGCCCTGCCCGAGCAGCCCCCGGCGACGGAGGTCATGCCCCACAGCATCGAGGCCGAGCAGCAGATCCTTGGCGCGATCCTCACGAACAACGACATCTTCGACCGTGTCTCCGCGATCATCGGGTCCGAGCATTTCTTCGACCCCGTCCATGCCCGCATCTTCGAGGTGGCGAAGTCCCGGATCCTCAAGAACGCGCTGGCCTCGCCCGTCACGCTCAAGGCCTTCCTCGAAGGCGACGAGGGGCTCAAGGAACTGGGCGGCCCTGCCTATCTCGTGAAGCTTGCCGGGGCCGCCATCTCAGCCTTCGCGGCCAAGGACTACGCGCAGCTTCTCTACGACCTCGCGATCCGGCGCGACCTCATCCAGCTCGGGCGGGAGATCGCCGACAAGGCCGCCACGGTCGATGTGGAACGCCCGCCCGCCGAGCAGATCGTCGAGGCCGAATCCGCGCTCTACAAGATGGCCGAGAAGGGGAAGTCCGAATCGGGCTTCCAGAGCTTCCTGCGCGCCGTCACCGACGCCGTGCAGTCCGCGAACGCCGCCTACCAGCGGGACGGCGGCCTCGCGGGCATCTCCACGGGCCTCATCGACCTCGACAAGAAGCTGGGCGGCCTGCACAAGTCCGACCTCCTGATCCTCGCGGGGCGCCCCTCCATGGGCAAGACCTCGCTCGCCACCAACATCGCGTTCAACATTGCCAAGGCCTACAAGCGCGGCCGCAAGCCCGACGGCTCCGAAGGTACCGTGAACGGCGGCGTCGTGGGCTTTTTCTCGCTGGAAATGTCCGCCGAGCAGCTCGCCGCCCGCGTCCTCTCGGAAGCGTCCGAAGTCCCCTCCGAGCAGATCCGCCGCGGCGACATGACCGAGGCCGAGTTCCGCCGTTTCGTGGAGGCCGCCAAGGACCTGGAGGCCTGCCCGCTCTTCATCGACGACACGCCCGCGATCCCGATCAACCAGCTCGCCGCCCGAGCCCGCCGCCTCAAGCGGAGCCACGGGCTCGACGTGCTCATCATCGACTATCTCCAGCTCGTGCGCCCCGCCTCCGCCAAGGATAGCCGCGTGAACGAGGTGTCCGAGATCACGCAGGGCATGAAGGCCATCGCCAAGGAGCTCGACATTCCCGTGATCGCGCTCTCGCAGCTCTCCCGTCAGGTGGAGAACCGCGAGGACAAGCGCCCGCAGCTCTCGGACCTCCGCGAATCGGGCTCCATCGAACAGGACGCCGACGTGGTGATGTTCGTGTTCCGCGAGGAGTACTACAAGGAGCGCGAGAAGCCCGGCGAGCACGAGCTGGACAAGATGGCGACTTGGCAGGCCGAGATGGAGCGCCTCCATGGCCGCGCCGAGGTCGTGATTGGCAAGCAGCGCCACGGCCCCATCGGCACCGTGGAGCTGAGCTTCGAGGGACGCTTCACCCGCTTCGGCAACCTCGCGAAAGCCTGGCAGAGCGACGAGAGATAAGCTACGTCAGCAGGCTAGAAAACAGTCCGGGGACTGTTTTCAGCGAGGAGCGCCCGAGCCCCGCGAGGGCAGAGCGGTAGCACGCACCGGCAAGCGACTGGACAGTCCGGGGAACTGGCCCGAGCTAGAAACGCCCCAAGCTCTGGGAGGCGCAAGACCGGAAGCCAGCGGCAGTTGCACCTGCGGCGTCGGCGTCCGGAACGCCTTCGTCGCCCACAGGTTGACCCCCGCAGCCACATGCGAGGAGCACGCCCCATGACCGACCGACCGACCAGCCCGCCCAAGGACACGCGCACGTCGCATCGCGGCATCGTCAATGCCGACGTGCCTTCCGAGACCGTGGTGACGGGGCTGCCGGATGTGGGCCAGGGCGCCTCCGCCGCCCACTTCGCCCGCGACGCCGTGCCCGGTCAGGCCGGTGAGGGGGAGAAGCAGGGCGTCGATCTGTCCTTCGATCCCGACGACAAGAGCACCTGAACGCCCCCCTTGCCCCCTGCTCGCGCCCCTGCCATGAGGGCGCCATGGCTACCGGGCGCCTCTCCATCGATCTATCCGCCGTCGCCTCCAACTGGCAGGCGCTGTCGAAGCTTGCCCAGACGGATTCGGCCCCCGTGGTCAAGGCCGACGCCTACGGCCTGGGGATCGCCCCCGTCGCCAAGGCCCTCGCCAGGGCCGGGGCACGCCGCTTCTTCGTCGCCTATGCCGAGGAAGGGCTGGCCCTGCGCCGCGCCCTCGGCCCGGGGCCGGAGATCATGGTCCTGTCCGGTCACATGGCCGGCGACGCCCGGACCATCGCCGAATGGCAGCTCACGCCCATGCTGAACTCCGTCGATCAGCTCATGCGGCATCTCGAATCGGTGCCCGACCAGCCCTTCGGCCTCCAGCTCGACACGGGGATGAACCGGCTCGGCATGGAATGGTCCGAATGGGCCGCCGTGGCGGAGATCGCTCTCGCGCAGAACCCGGTGCTCCTGATGAGCCATCTGTCCTGCGCGGACGATGCCGAGCATCCGATGAACCCCTACCAGCTCGACCTCTTCCGCCAGATGACGGACGGGCTGAACGTGCCGCGATCGCTCGCGGCGACGGGCGGCATCCTTCTCGGCCCCGACTACGCCTTCGACCTCGTGCGGCCCGGCATCGGCCTCTACGGCGGCCTTCCGTTCGAACATGCGCGGCCCGTCATCCGGCTCGACCTCCCCGTGATCCAGGTCCGCGACCTCCAGCAGGGCGAGGTCGCGGGATACGGCAATGCCTGGCAGGCGCATCGCCCGTCCCGGCTCGCCACCGTGTCCGGGGGCTATGCCGACGGCATCTTCCGGTCGCTCACGGGGCGGCTGACCTTCTGGCACGGCGACACCCCCTGCCCCGCCGTGGGCCGCGTCTCGATGGACCTCATCATCGTGGACGTGACCGATCTGGAGGAGGTGCCCGAGGTGCTGAACCTCCTCGGCCCGCATCAGGGCGTGGACCGGCTGGCCGAATCGGCGGGCACCATCGGCTACGAGGTCCTGACCTCGCTCGGCTCCCGGTACGCCCGCACCCATCTCGAATGATCCTTGCGCCGCTCGCCCGGCTTGGCGCGGGAACGCTCCGGGGCCTTGCCGCGATCGGCCGCTTCGCCCTCTTCACCACCGAGGCCCTGAGCCACGCCCTCCGGCCGCCCTTCCACGGGCGGGAGATCGCGCTCTCGCTTCTCCAGATCGGCTGGCTGTCGCTGCCGGTGGTGGGACTCACCGCTCTGTTCACCGGGGGCGCTCTCGCGCTCCAGATCTACGCGGGCGGCAACCGGTTCGGGGCGGAGGCGGTGGTCCCCCAGATCGTCGCCATCGGCATGGTGCGGGAACTCGGCCCCGTCCTCGTGGGCCTGATGATCGCGGCGCGCGTCACCTCCTCCGTCGCGGCCGAGCTTGCCACCATGAAGGTGACGGAGCAGATCGACGCCCTCGTCACGCTGTCCACCCACCCGATGAAGTACCTCGTCCTGCCCCGGGTCCTTGCCGCCACGCTGTCCGTGCCCGCGCTGGTGGCCGTGGGGGACGTGATCGGCATCATGGGCGGCTGGTTCGTGGCGACCGAACGGCTGGGCTTCACCTCCACCACCTACCTGCGCAACACCATCGACTTCCTGGAGCCGCTCGACATCGTGTCCTCGCTGACCAAGGGCGCGGCCTTCGGCTTCCTGTCGGCGCTGATGGGCTGCTGGTTCGGCCTCAACTCGGGGCGCGGGGCCATGGGCGTGGGTCGCGCGACGAAGTCCGCCGTGGTCGCCGCCGCCGTGGCCATCCTCGCCGCGAACCTCCTCCTGACGGAGGCCTTCTTCTCCGCATGACCCCGCCCATGATCGAATTGCGCGGCCTGAGAAAGTCCTTCGGGACGAACGCGGTGCTGGACGGCATCGACCTCGACGTAGGCCGCGGCGAAAGCCTCGTGGTCATCGGCGGCTCCGGGAGCGGCAAGTCCGTGCTCCTCAAATGCATCCTGGGCCTCGTCGCACCGGACGCGGGCACCATCCGCCTGGGAGGAGAGGACGTCACCACCTTGCCCCGCGACGCCTTCCTGTCGCGCTTCGGGATGTTGTTCCAGGGCGGGGCGCTGTTCGACTCGCTCCCCGTCTGGCAGAACGTGGCCTTCCGCCACCTCAAATCCCGGATGCCCCGACGGGAGGCGCGTGCCCGCGCGATCGAGACGCTCGCCCGCGTGGGCCTGCCGGAGCGCACCGCCGACCTCCTCCCCGCCGAGCTGTCGGGCGGCATGCAGAAGCGCGCCGCCCTCGCCCGCGCCATTGCCGCCCAGCCCGAGGTCGTCTTCCTCGACGAGCCCACCGCAGGTCTTGACCCGATCATGGCGGGCGTCATCAACAAGCTCATCCGAGAGGCCGTGACCGACCTCGGTGCCACCGCGATCACGATCACGCATGATATGACGACCGTCCGCAGCGTCGCGGATAGGGTCGCGATGCTGCATGGCGGGCGGCTCCGCTGGGTGGGTCCGGTCGCGGGGATCGACGCCAGCGGCGATGCCCATCTGGACCAGTTCATCCATGGCCGGGCGACAGGTCCCATCGCGCCGCTGCGGTAACCGGCACACCCCCTGAAACGACCTGTCACCTTTTAGCCAACCCTCCAATCTGCGGTTCTCCCGTAGGGAACTTTCCGACCCCCGCGACCATTCCATAGGCAACAGACCGCTCATGGCGGGCAGTCACCGAATCGGGAAAAGGGGAAGGCGTCGATGCAGCTCCGGGCGACCGCGTTTCAACTCTCGCGTATCTTGCATGTGGTCTCGCTCTGGCTCCTAAGCCTTGCCGCGGTTGCCATGGTCGTGGTGACGG
>CADCUU010000482.1 GCA_902805995.1 uncultured Rubellimicrobium sp. | reverse complement strand
CGCGACGACCACGGCGCTGAAGCTCGGCGAGTATGTCGTCACCGAGGCGGGCTTTGGCGCGGACCTGGGCGCGGAGAAGTTCTTCGACATCAAGTGCCGCAAGGCGGGGCTCAAGCCTTCGGCCGCGGTGATCGTGGCGACCGTGCGCGCCATGAAGATGAACGGGGGCGTCGCCAAGGCCGACCTCGGGGCAGAGAACGTGGAGGCGGTGCGCAAGGGCTGCCCGAACCTCGGCCGGCACATCGCCAACGTGAAGGGCTTCGGCGTGCCGGTGGTCGTGGCGATCAACCACTTCTACAGCGACACCGACGCCGAGATCGCGGCGGTCAAGGAGTACGTGGCCCAGCAGGGCGCCGAGGCGATCCTGTGCAAGCACTGGGCGCAGGGCTCTGCGGGGATCGAGGACCTCGCCCGCAAGGTCGTGGAGATGGCTGAGGGGCCGTCCTCCTTCGCGCCGCTCTACCCGGATGAGATGCCGCTGTTCCAGAAGATCGAGACCATCGCCAAGCGCATCTACCACGCCGACGAGGTGATCGCGGACAAGTCCATCCGCGACCAGCTCCGCGCCTGGGAGGCGGCGGGCTACGGGCATCTGCCGATCTGCATGGCCAAGACGCAGTACAGCTTCACCACGGACCCGAACGTGCGCGGCGCCCCCACGGGGCACACCGTCCCGGTGCGCGAGGTGCGGCTGTCGGCGGGCGCGGGCTTCATCGTCGCCATCTGCGGAGAGATCATGACCATGCCGGGCCTGCCCAAGGTGCCGAGCGCGGAAGTGATCCGCCTGAACGAAGCTGGGCAGATCGAGGGTCTGTTCTGATTGACCTTTCCGCTCCGGTCCTCATACGGGGGCCGGAGCAGGGAGGATGCGATGAAGCGACCTGAGGCGTGCGAGACCATTGCCGATATCCGGGCCGAGATCGACCGGGTGGACCGCGAGCTCGTGGCGCTGTTTGCGGAGCGGACGGCCTATATCGACCGCGCAGCAGCGATCAAGGGACCGCTGAAGATGCCCGCGCGGATCACGCCGCGCGTGGAGGAGGTGGTCGAGAATGTCCGGCGCGAGGCTGCGTTGCGTGGGCTCCCGCCGGACCTGATCGAGAAGCTGTGGCGGCGCCTGATCGACTGGTCGATCGCGCGCGAGGAAGGGGTCCTGGGCCCCGAATGGAAAGACACGGAGGCCGAGGCCTCTGGGGAAGGGGAGCGGCGGTGACGGTTCAAGGACGCGTGGAGGGCGGCATGGCTAAGGTGATCGACGGAAAGGCCTTTGCGGCTGGCATCCGGGCCAAGGTGGCCGACCATGTCGCGCGCCTCAAGTCCGAGCACGGGATCACGCCCGGCCTCGCCGTGGTGCTGGTGGGCGAGGACCCGGCGTCGAAGGTCTATGTCTCGTCCAAGCACAAGCAGTGCGTCGAGGCGGGGATGAACAGCTTTGAGCATCGGCTGCCTGCCGACACGTCGGAGGAGGAACTGCTGGCGCAGGTCGCGCGGCTCAACTCCGATCCGGCGGTGCACGGGATCCTTGTGCAGTTGCCGCTGCCCAGGCACCTGAACTCGGACCTCGTCATCAACTCCATCGACCCGGCGAAGGACGTGGACGGGTTCCATATCTCGAACGTGGGGCTCCTCGGGACCGGGCAGAAGGCCATGGTGCCCTGCACGCCGCTCGGCTGCCTGCTGCTGCTGCGGGACCTCCATGGGTCGCTGGCGGGGAAGGACGCCGTCGTGATCGGGCGGTCGAACATCGTGGGCAAGCCCATGGCGCAGCTTCTGCTAGGGGACAGCGCGACGGTGACGGTGGCGCATAGCCGGACGAAGGACCTCGCCGACGTGGTGCGCCGCGCGGACATCGTCGTGGCCGCGGTGGGCCGACCCAAGATGGTGCCGGGCGACTGGATCAAGCCGGGCGCGACGGTGATCGATGTCGGCATCAACCGCGTCGAGGGCGAGGACGGCAAGAGCCGCATCGTGGGCGACGTG
>CADCUU010000481.1 GCA_902805995.1 uncultured Rubellimicrobium sp. | reverse complement strand
GAACGACTTCGCCGGGCGCATCTCCAACCGCGTGATGCAGGCGCCCTCCTCGGCGGGCGACGCGGTCTACCAGATGTTCGACGCCATCGCCTACGCGATCTCCTACATCATCGGCGCGGGCGTCCTCCTCTGGACCGCCGACGCTCGCCTGCTGATCCCGCTCGCGCTCTGGCTCCTGCCCTATGGCGCGCTGGTGGCCTGGACCGTCCGCCGCATGGGCCCCGCCTCCAAGGCCGCCTCCGAGGCGCGCAGCGCCCTCACGGGCCGGATCGTGGACGCCTATACCAACGTCCACTCCGTCAAGATGTTCGCCCAGAACGACCGGGAGCTCGAGGGCGCCCGCGACGCCATGACCCGCACCCGCGACAGCTTCCAGCGGGAGATGCGGCTCTTCACGATCATGGACATCGTCCTGACGCTGCTGAACGGCCTCCTGATCGTGGGCGTCACCGGCTGGGCCATCTGGCTTTGGACGACGGGCTCGGCCTCCGTGGGCGTGGTGGCCGCGGCCTCGGCTCTGGTGCTGCGCCTGTCGAACATGTCGGGCTGGATCATGATGTCCGTGTCCCAGTTCTTCGAGGCCCTGGGCGTCATCGGCGAAGGCATGGACAGCATCGCCCAGCCCGTGACCCTCGTCGACGCCCCCGGCGCGAAACCCCTCCGCGTCACCGACGGCCGGATCGAGTTCCGCGACCTCAGCCACCACTACGGCAAGGGGTCCGGTGGGCTCGACCACCTCCAACTCATCGTGGAGCCGCGCCAGAAGGTCGGCATCGTCGGCCGCTCCGGCGCGGGCAAGTCCACGCTGGTCAAGCTCCTCCTGCGCTTCTACGACACTGAAGGGGGCGACCTCCTGATCGACGGGCAGAGCCTCCGGGGAGTGACGCAGGACTCCCTCCGCTCGGCCATCGGCATGGTCCAGCAGGAATCCTCCCTCCTCCACCGCACGGTGCGAGAGAACCTCCTCTACGGCCGCCCCGACGCCACCGAGGCCGAGATGATCGCCGCCGCCAAGCAGGCCGAGGCGCACGACTTCATCCTCCGGCTTCAGGACGGCGACGGGAACGAAGGCTACGACGCCAAGGTGGGCGAACGGGGGGTGAAGCTGTCGGGCGGCCAGCGCCAGCGCATCGCCTTGGCCCGCGTGATCCTCAAGGACGCGCCTATCCTCGTCCTCGACGAGGCGACCTCCGCCCTCGACTCCGAAGTGGAGGCCGCAATTCAGGACACGCTCGCGCAGATGATGGAAGGCAAGACCGTGCTCGCCATCGCGCACCGCCTGTCCACCATCGCCCGCATGGACCGCATCGTCGTCATCGACGGCGGTCGGATCGTGGAGGACGGTCCCCACGACGATCTCCTGGCCCAAGGTGGCCTCTACGCCCGCCTCTGGAGCCGCCAGTCCGGCGGCTTCCTGGCCCCCGACGACATCATTGACGACGCTCCCGACAACACCCTCGCCCCGGAGGCCGCCGAATGACCCCGGCCCTCACCCCGAAAGCCGCCTCATGACCGATCAAGCCTTCCCCCGCCAGGCGCCCTGGGCCGAACGCCTGGGCGCGCTGATCAAACCCTTCGACGAAGGACCCATCCCCCGGCCGCCCGACACGCTCTGGGCCTTCTTCCGCTGGTGCCTGCGCGGCTCGATCCCGATCCTCCTCATCGCATCGTTCGTGAGCGTCCTCGCCGGCACCGCCGAGGTCGTCTCGGCCATCCTGCTCGGCACCGTGATCGACCTCGCCGCCGAAAGCTCGCCCGCGACGCTCTGGTCCGACCACGCGCTCCTCTTCGCGGGCATCGCGATCTTCCTGGTCGTGCTGCGCCCGTTGACCTTCGGGGCCTCGGCGGCCTTCCAGTCGGTGGTGATCGGGCCGTCCCTGAACGTGCTGGTGCTGTCGCGACTGCACCGCTGGACGCTCGGCCAGGACATCACGTTCTTCGACAACGACTTCGCGGGCCGCATCGCGCAGAAGCAGATGCAGACGGGCCGGGCGGTGACCGAGGCGACGGTGGAGTTCATCAACACCATCGTCTTCGCCCTGTCCTCCGTGGTGGCCACCATGATCCTCGTGGTCGCCATCGACTGGCGCGTAGGGCTCCTCCTCGGCGTCTGGTTCGCGGCCTACCTCGCCTACATCTCGCGCTTCCTGCCGCGCATCCGCGTCCGCGCGCAGGAACGTGCCGCCGCCCGCGCCGTGGTCACGGGGCAGGTGGTGGACACGATCACCAACATGCGGACCGTCAAGCTCTTCGCCCATGCCGAGGCCGAGGACGAGGCCGCGATCCGCGCGATGGACAGCTACCGCGAACGCACGCTCGACTACGGCACCATCTCCACGAGCTTCCGCTTCGGCCTCATGGTGATCGCGGGGCTCCTGCCCGTCCTCATGGTCGGCATGGCGCTCCACCTCTGGACGCAAGGCACCGCGACGCCCGGCGACATCGCCGCGACCGGCACCGTGGCGCTGCGCATCGCCCAGATGACCGGCTGGGTGAGCTTCGCCCTCATGGGCCTTTACGCCAACGTGGGCGAGGTCGAGGACGGCATGAACACCCTCGCCCACAACCACAGCATGGCCGACGCCCCCGGCGCCCGCCCGCTTCCCTCCGCCAACGGCATCCGCTTCGAGGACGTGTCCTTCTCCTATGGCCGCGAGGACGACGAGGACGAAGACGCCGGCGGCCTGCGCGACCTCAACCTCCACATCGCCCCGCACGAGAAGATCGGCCTCGTGGGCGCCTCGGGCGCGGGCAAGTCCACGCTGGTGGCACTCCTGCTGCGGCTCTACGACGTGGAAAAGGGCCGCGTCACCGTGGGCGGCCAGGACGTGCGCGAGACGACGCAGGAGAGCCTGCGCCGCGCGATCGGCATGGTCACGCAGGAAACGGCCATGTTCAACCGCTCGGCCCGCGACAACATCCGCTACGGCCGCCCCGACGCCACCGACGAGGAGGTGGTCGCCGCCGCCCGCGCCGCCCGCGCCCACGACTTCATCCTGACGCTGGAGGACTTCAAGGGCCGCAAGGGCTATGACGCCCATCTGGGCGAACGCGGCGTGAAGCTCTCGGGCGGCCAGCGCCAGCGCATCGCCCTGGCCCGCGCCATGCTCAAGAACGCGCCGATCCTTGTCCTCGACGAGGCCACCTCCGCCCTCGACAGCGAGGTCGAGGCCGAGATCCAGGACGCGCTGGAGGTGGCCATGGTCGGCAAGACGGTGATCGCCATCGCGCACCGTTTGTCCACCATCGCCAGCATGGACCGCATCGTCGTGATGGACGCGGGCACCATCGTGGAGGAAGGCACCCACGACGCGCTCCTCGCCCGCAGCGGCCTTTACGCCCGCTACTGGAACCGCCAGTCGGGCGGCTTCCTCCAGATGGATGCCGAGGCGGCCGAATAGTCTGCGGCGTCGCGCCCGCTTGCGAAGGGCGCGCGGCTCCCTCATCTAAGGCGGCCTCAGCTTCAGGGGCCGCCCCATGACCACCCTCGCCGATCCCGCGCCGCAAACGGTGGCGACGCTCACCCATCACGGGCAGGGCCGCCTTATGGACGGCACCCTCGTTCCGCGCGTCCTGCCGGGCGAGGAGATCGCGCCCCGGACCGACGGCACGTGGCGCATCGTGACGCCCTCGCCCGACCGCGTGGCCCCGCCCTGCCCGCATTTCACGGCCTGCGGCGGCTGCGCCATGCAGCACGCCGCCGACCCCTTCGTGGAGAACTGGAAGGCCGGGATCGTGCGCGGCGCGCTGGCCGGACAGGGGATCGAGGGGGAGATCGGTCGCGTCCTCACCTCTCCGCCCCAAAGCCGCCGCCGCGCCCGCCTGTCGGCCCGGCGGCTCAAGAAGGGCGCGCTCCTTGGCTTCCACGCCCGCGCGACCGACACCATCGTCGACAACCCGTACTGCAAGATCCTGACGCCCGCCTTGATGGCGCTCCGCCCGGCTCTCCTCGACCTCGCGCAGATGGCCGCCCCCCGCTCGCGCGAGATCGGGATCACGGTGACCGACAGCCCCGCCGGAGCCGACGTCGTGGTGGAGGACGCCCGCGACCTCGACGCTACCCTCCGCCAGGACGCCGCCGCCTGGGCCGCCCGCGCGGGCGTCGCGCGCCTGACCTGGAACAGGGAGCTTGCCGCTCAGATCGAGGCCGCCTGGCAGCCCATGGGCCGCGCCCGCGTCGTCCCCCCGCCCGGCGCCTTCCTGCAGGCCACGCGCGAGGGGGAGGCCACGTTGGTGTCCTTCGTGCGGGACGCCGTCCGGGGCGCCACCCGCGTCGTTGACCTCTTCTCCGGCATCGGCACCTTCTCCCTGCCCCTCGCAGAGGAGGCCGAGGTCCACGCCGTCGAGGGCGAGGCCGCCATGATCGAGGCGCTCCAGAAGGGCTGGCGCGGCGCCCCGGGCCTCCACCGCGTCACCACGGAGGTCCGGGACCTCTTCCGCAACCCTCTCCTGCCGGAGGATCTGAGACGCTTCGACGCGGCGGTGATCGATCCGCCCCGCGCCGGGGCCGAGGCGCAGGTGCGCGAGCTGGCCCAGGCGCGCCTTCCGGTGCTGGCCTACGTCTCCTGCAACCCCGCGAGCTTTGCCCGCGATGCCAGGGCGCTGCTGGCCGCGGGCTACCGGATGGACCCGATCACGGTGGTGGATCAGTTCCGATGGTCGCCGCATGTGGAGCTTGCGACACGGTTTCACCTCGGCTGACGTCTGCGGACTCGCGCAAGCGAGGAACTTACGCTAGGGTTCCTCGTGAACGGCGCTAGACCGGACAGGCGACAGTGATGATTACCAGGCGATTCCTTCTGGGCGGCTCGGCCGTCCTGGCCGCAGCCTCGCTCGCGGGATGCGGGACGACGGCCCCGAGCAAGTTCAAGTCCTACAGCGGCCCGCCGGTGACGGGGATCGTGGTCAACAAGGCCGCCCGCCGCATGTACCTGCTGAGCGGAAGCACCGCGGTCCGTGCCTTCGACATCCAGCTCGGCGGGGACCCGGTCGGGCCCAAGCGCATGGAAGGCGACGGGAAGACGCCCGAAGGCTATTACATGATCAACCGGCGCAACCCGAATTCAAGCTATCACCTCTCGATCGGCATCTCCTACCCGAACACGAACGATGTGGCCCTGGCCGAGGCCATGGGCGTGAAGCCCGGGGGCGACATCTTCATCCACGGCACCCCGCACGAAAAGCACCGGACCACGGATTGGACCGCCGGCTGCATCGCCGTGACCAACGAAGAGATGGAAGACATCTACGCCATGGTCCAGGACGGCACGACCATCCTGATCCAGCCCTGACGCAAGGGCCAAGGGACCGCCCGTACGGCGGTCCCTGATCCGGCCTCAGGCGGCCAGCACCATCGTCCACCAGATCTTGCCGCTCTGCTCCTGGAACCACGCCAGCCCCAGCCGCGAGGCCGTGGGGTCGAGGATCACCTGCCGCGTGCGCGGGTCCTGCATCCAGGCGGCCAGCGTCTGCAGCTCCGTCTCGTAGGTCTCGGAGATCACCTCTCCCACGAGCCGGCCCCGATAGCCCACGCGGTTGAGCCGATCCACCGCCGACGACCCGTCCGAGCCGAAATGCCAGGGCCGGTTCTGCACCGCCATGTCGCGGCTGTGCGTGGCCGCCGCGGCGGTCAGCTGGGGGTCGAGCGTCACGGGGCCCGCGCCCCCGGCCTGCCGCAGCGTGTTCACCGATTCGGCCATGCGGTAGCCGATCTCGGCCTCCATCTCGGGCGTGATGCGATAAAGCGTGGGCAGCGGCAGGCCGTCCTCGCCCACCAGCGGCCGGGCCGGCCGCCCCGTCCCGCAGGCCGCGAGCCCCAGGAGCGCCACACCCGCCAACATCGCCCTGCGCTGCATCACAATTCCCCTTGCCGTTTGTCCCCGGCCTCCTTAGCGGCGTGGCCCGAGGGTTTCAAACGGGAACGGCCTCTCCGGGCCCTTCTGACGACTCCTTGAATTGAGCCCTGGCGTGGGCATCTGTAACGCTCCGATCACGAACATGGCAAAAGGGGACAGGCACATGGCCGATCGCAACGGGATCAATCGCAGGATGCTCCTGGGCGCAGGGGCGGCGCTCCTGGGCGCAGGACTGGCCGCGCCCGCGCTCGCGCAGCAGGCCAACTCCACGGAGATGGAGCGCGAGATCTCCCAATCCACCCGCCACAACGTGTCGAGCTTCCGGACGCTGAACTGGCAGGACTACTTCTCGACCACACAGGGTGGCGTGATCCTGTGCGACATCCAGTCGCGCGCTCTCCACTTCTGGAGCGAGGACCAGTCGGTCTACCGCCTCTACCCGACCTCCGTCCCCCTCACCGACGAGCTGACCCGCCTGGGCCAGACGGAGGTCGTGGACAAGGTCGTCGCGCCGCCGTGGCGTCCCACGCCTTCGATGCGCGAGCGCAACCCCGAATGGCCCGAAATGGTCGCAGGCGGCGATCCGATGAACCCGCTCGGGCCTTATGCGCTCTATCTGTCGTGGCAGTACTACCGAATCCACGGCACCCACGACACGCGCAAGATCGGCCGCCGCTCCTCGAACGGCTGCATCGGCCTTTACAACGAGCACATCACCGAACTCTTCTCGTTCGCCAATGTCGGCACGCAGGTCATGCTGATCTAGGGACGCCGATCCGGCGGCGGGGGGTCCGGCCCCCCGTTGCCTTTGGCGACGCCTCCCGGAATATCTGGCGCACCAGAGCGGCCGGGGTCCATGCCTCCCCGGCCATGCCCCCCGGAAGGACCGCCCATGCAGCCCGTGACCATCACCCCGTCCATCCTCGCCGGAGACTTCGCCCGCCTGGGCGACGAATGCCGCACCTTAGGCGAGGTCGGGGTGGAGTGGATCCATGTGGACGTGATGGACGGGCATTTCGTGCCGCCCATCACCTTCGGCGCGCAGATGTGCGCTGCCCTGCGGCCCCACATCCGTGGTGTCATGGATGTGCACCTGATGGTCGCACCGGTGGACGCCCACATCGACTCCTTCGCCAAGGCCGGGGCCGATTCCATCACCGTGCATCTGGAGGCGGGCCCGCACATCCACCGCACGCTCCAGTCGGCGCGCGCGGCGGGCTGCAAGGCGGGCTTGGCCCTTAACCCCGGCACGGGGATCGAGGCCGTGGCCCATCTCCTCGACGACATCGACCTCCTCTGCGTGATGACGGTGAACCCCGGCTTTGGCGGGCAGGCGCTGATCCCCGCCATGGTGGACAAGGTCCGCGCCCTGAAGGCCATGACGGCGGGGCGCGACATCCGCATCCAGGTGGACGGCGGCGTCTCCCTCAAGACGGCTCGCAGCCTTGCCCAAGCCGGGGCGGACCTCCTCGTCGCGGGCTCCGCCGTGTTCCAGGGTGGCCCGGAGGCCTATGGGCGCAACGTGAACGCCCTCCGGGACGCCGCGCTGGGCACGCTGGCCTAAAGCGCCGCGATGCCCTTCAGGAGGTCGGCCACGATCTCTTCGATCGGGCGCTCGACGCGGACGGCGAAGCCGGGCTCGCCGGCATCCAGAGGCTCCAGCGTGTCGAACTGGCTCCTCAGCAGGGCGGGCGGCATGAAATGGCCCTTTCGGGCGCGGAGCCGTTCGCCGACCAGCGCGGGGTCGCCCGTCAGGTGCAGCACCACGAGCCCCGGCGTTCCCGCCCTCAGACGGTCCCGGTAGCGCCGCCGCAGGGCCGAGCACGCCCCCACCACCGGCGGCGCGCCCTCGGCCAAGGTCGCCGCGACACGGTCGAGCCAGGGCCAGCGGTCCTCGTCCATCAGCGGCGTGCCCCCGGCCATCTTGGCCCGGTTCGACTCCGGATGGAGGTCGTCGCCCTCGATGAACCGCGCGCCCAGCGCCTGTGCGAGCGCGAGCCCCACCTGCGTCTTGCCCACGCCCGATACGCCCATGACCACGAAGCGCCCTGCCCGGCCGTCCATGACGTTCCTCCCCTGCCCTCGTCGTGGACTAGGAGACGGACGCGGCCCTGTCGAGCCCCCCGCGCCGCCGTCAGTCGCGCAGATACCCGGCCGCGGTCATGAGCTGGAGCGCCGTTTCCTGCGCCGAGGCCAGCGCCTCCTCCGCGCTCTTGGCCCCGGTCAGCGCCGCCACGACCTCGCGCCCGACGGCGTCGCCCAGGCCTTGGAACTCCGGGATCGCGACGAACTGGATGCCGGTATAGGGCACGGGCTCCACGGCGGGGTTCTTGGGGTCGGCTTCCTGAATCGACCGCAGCACGAGGCGCGCGAAGGGCGCGGCGGCCAGGTAGTCGGGGTTGGCGTAAAGCGACAGGCGCGTGCCCGGGGGGGCCGCCGCCCAGCCCTCGCGCTCGGCGACCAGCGAGGTGTAGCCGCGCGACGTGGCCCAGGCCACGAAGCGCCGCGCCTCCTCCGGGGCGTCGGACGACGCGGGCACCGCCAGCGCCCAGGCCCAGAGCCAGTTGGCGCGCCGCCCGAGCCCTGCATCGGGCGCCAGAGCGAAGCCGACCCGCCCTGCCACCACCGAGTCCTCCGGGTCGTTCACTGACGAGGCTGCCACAGTGGCATCGACCCAGATCCCGCAGCTTCCGGCCTGGAACATCGCCAGGATCTCGTTAAACCCGTGCGACTCCGCCCCCGGGGGCGCGAGCGCCATGAGGTCCAGATACAGGTCCAGCGTGGCGCGCCATTCGGGGCTGTCGAACTGCGGGCGCCAGTCCTCGTCGAACCAGCGCGCACCGAGCGAGTTCGCCATGGCGCCCAGAAGGGCCATGTTCTCGCCCCAGCCCGGCTTGCCGCGCAGGCAGATGCCGTGGATGCCGGCGTCGGGATCGTGGAACGCCTCTGCCGCGGCCCGGATGTCGTCCCAGGTCGGGGCGTCGGGAAGGGTCAGGCCCGCGCTGTCCAGCAGGTCCGTCCGCGCCATCGTGAAGGACGACTCGCCATAGAACGGCGCGGCGAACAGCGTCTCCTCGACCGACAGCGCGTCGCGGATGGAGGGCAGGAGATCCTCGATCTCGTACTCGGCGGGGAGGTCGTCCAGCGGCACGAGCCAGTGGCGCGCGCCCCAGATCGGCACCTCGTAGGTGCCGAGCGTCAGCACGTCGAACCGGCCCCCGCCCAGCGCGATGTCCGTCTCCACCGTGCGGCGCAACTCCCCCTCGCCCAGGGTGATCCATTCGAGGGCGATGCCGGGGTTTTCCGCGACGAAGACTTGGGACAGCTCCTGCATACGGATCATGTCCGGGTTGTCCACCGTCGCGATGGTCAGCGTCACCGCGTCCTGCGCGGCGAGGGGGCCTGCCAGCGCGCAGGCCAGCAGGACAAGGCTGCGAGCGATCGACATGGCTCCTCCTCCACGTCGGAACAGCGCTGGCCCGCAGGGGTCCGGGACAGCGTCTTCTAGATACGTCGATCCCGCGCGGCGTCCATGCCGGACGGCCTCAGATCCAGCCCTGGAGGTTGCGCAGGATCACCCCTTCGAGCGCGTCCAGATGCTGCGGGTCGTCGTTGAGGCACGGGATGTAGGTGAACTGCTGCCCGCCGGCATGGAGGAAGGCCTCCTGGATCTCCTCCTGGATTTCCTCCAGCGTCTCGATACAGTCGGCGGAGAAGGCCGGGGCACAAACGGCGATGCGTTTCACGCCTTCTTCCTTCGCCAGCCGCGCGACCTCCTCGACCGTATAGGGCTTCAGCCATTCCTCCGGGCCGAAGACGCTCTGGAACGTGGTCCGGACCTTGGTCTTGTCCCAGCCCAGCGCCTCGCGCAGGAGGCGCGTCGTCTTGGCGCACTGGCAGTGGTAGGGGTCGCCTTGCATCAGGTAGCGTTTGGGCATGCCATGATAGGAGCAGACCAGTAGCTCGGGCTCCTCCTGCGCGGACGCCCAGCCGCGCCGCACGGACTCCGCCAGCGCCGCGATATAGGCCGGGTCCTCGAAATAGGGCTCCGCCACGCGGGCGATGGGCTGCCAGGTCTCGGCCATCAGCGCCCGGAAGAACTGGTCGCAGGCGGTGGCCGAGGTCGCCCCCGCGTAATGCGGATACAGCGGCATGAAGAGGACGCGCTGGCAGCCCTCCTCCACCATCCGGTGCAGGACCGCCTGGGTGGACGGGTTGCCGTAGCGCATGCAGAACTCCACCCGCACGCCGTCGCCCATCCGCCGCTGGAGCCGGTCGCGCAGCCCCTCCGTCTGGGCCTTGGTGATGGTGAGGAGCGGGCTTTCGTTGCGCTCCTTGTCCCAGATCTTGCGGTAGTTCGCGCCGGAGGTGAACGGCCGCTTGGCCAGGATCACGGTCTGGAGGAGCGGCTGCCACTTCCAGGCGGGGTAGTCGATCACCCGCTTGTCGGACAGGAATTCGGACAGGTAGCGGCGCATGGACCAGTAGTCCGTGTTGTCGGGCGTGCCGAGATTGGCGATGAGCACGCCGATCCGGGCGGGCGCCACGGCGGGGTGGCCCTCCGGGGCGTGGGCCGGGACGGCCGTGGTCAGGTCGGTCAGCGCGTTCATGATCGTCTCTCCCATCCGGGGCCGCCGCAGTCTGCCGGTCCGGGCCCGCCGGGGCAAGGGCGCCCGCCGGGCTGCGGCATCATCGCATCGGTCCAGTCTTGCATCAGGTGTCGCGGCTCTGC
>CADCUU010000480.1 GCA_902805995.1 uncultured Rubellimicrobium sp. | reverse complement strand
GCGGCGCGCGGCGTCCATGCTGCAGATCGACCACTTGCTGGACCGGCTGCCCAAGCAGCTTTCGGGCGGGCAGCGGCAGCGCGTGGCCATCGGGCGGGCCATCACCCGCGACCCCAGGGTGTTCCTCTTCGACGAGCCGCTGTCCAACCTCGACGCGGCGCTGCGGGTGCAGACGCGGCTGGAGATTGCCAAGCTCCACCACGACATGCGCGATGTGACGATGATCTACGTCACCCACGATCAGGTGGAGGCGATGACGCTCGCCGACCGCATCTGCGTGCTGCGCGACGGGCTTGTCGAGCAGGTGGGCACGCCCACCGAGCTTTACGAGCGGCCCAACAGCGTCTTTGTCGCGGGCTTCATCGGCAGCCCCAAGATGAACCTGTTTAACGGCCCCGAAGCGCAGCGCCACGGCGCCCACGCCATCGGCGTCCGGCCCGAGCATATCCGCATCTCGCCCACCGAAGGGATGTGGCGCGGAGTCGTGGGCGTGTCGGAGCATCTGGGCAGCGACACCTTCTTCCACGTCCATGAGACGGGCCTCGCGCCCATGATTACCGTGCGGACCGGGGGCGAGGTGGGGCTGAGCCACGGGGACACGATCTTCCTGACGCCGGAAGCGGACAAGATTCACCGATTCGACGGGAACGGACACAGACAATGAGACTCCAAGGCAAGCGCGCCCTCATCACCGGCGCCGCGCGCGGCATCGGCCTGGCTTTTGCGGAGGGGTTCGCGCGCGAAGGCGCCCAGGTCGCCATCGCCGACATCAACATCAACCGCGCACGAGAAGCGGCAGCGGGCATCGAGGGCGCCATCGCCGTCCAGATGGACGTGACGCGGCAGGACAGCATCGACGCCGCCGTGGCCGAGGTCGAGGGCGCCCTTGGGGGCATCGACATCCTCGTGAACAACGCCGCCCTCTTCGAGGCCGCGCCCATCGTGGAGATCACGCGGGCCAGCTACGACAAGCTCTTCGCCGTCAACGTGGCGGGCGTGTTTTTTACGACGCAGGCCGTGGCGCGCGGCATGATCGCGCGAGGGCAAGGCGGCAAGATCATCAACATGGCCTCCCAAGCCGGCCGCCGCGGGGAGGCCGTGGTCGGCGTCTACTGCGCGACCAAGGCCGCAATCATCAGCTTCACGCAGTCAGCGGGGCTCGACCTCATCAAGCACCGCATCAACGTGAACGCCATCGCGCCCGGCGTGGTAGATGGGGAGCACTGGGACGGCGTGGACGCCGAGTTCGCGCGGCTGGAGAACCGCCCCCTGGGGGAGAAGAAGCGCCTCGTCGGCCAGTCGGTCCCGTTTGGGCGGATGGGCACGGCCGAGGATCTCGTGCCCATGGCGGTGTTCCTGGCCTCCTCCGACAGCGATTACGTCGTCTCCCAGACCTATGGGGTGGATGGCGGGAACTGGATGGCCTGAAGCATGGACCTGGGACTGAAGGACAAAGTCGCCGTGATTACGGGCGGCAGCGTGGGGATTGGGTACGGCGTAGCCCGCACCTTCGCCCGTGAGGGCGCGCATGTGATGATTGCTGCGCGCGGCGGGGAGCGGGCCCATGAGGCCGCGGAGGCGATCTCGGAGGAGTTCGGCATCCGCGCCGTCGCGCAGGCCTGCGACGTGGCCACCGCCGAGGGCTGCGACGCCCTGATCGAGGCCGTCCGTCGTGAGTTCGGCGGCTGTGACATCCTCGTCAATAATGCGGGCACCGGGTCGAACGAGACGATCCTTGAGGCGCCGGATGCCAAGTGGCAGGCCTACTGGGACCTGCATGTGATGGCCGCTGTGCGGCTGTCGCGCGGGCTCGTGCCGCTGATGGCTGGGCGCGGGGGCGGGGCGATTCTCAACAACGCGTCCATCTGCGCGACCCAGCCGCTCTGGTACGAGCCGATCTACAATGTGACCAAGGCCGCGCTGCTCATGCTGTCCAAGACCATGAGCACCGAGTTCATCCCCATGAACATCCGCGTCAATACGGTGAATCCGGGCCTGATCCTCACCCCCGACTGGATCAAGACGGCGAAGCAGCTGTCCGACGGTGGCGATTGGGAGGGCTACCTCCAGGGCGTCGCCGACGAGCACGCGCCCATCAAGCGCTTCGGCACCGTGGAGGAACTTGCCGACTTCATGGTTTTCCTGTGCTCGCCCCGCGCCTCCTACGCGGTGGGCGGGACGTATTTCTACGACGGCGGAATGCTCCGCTCCATCTGAGAGGCCCCCATGCCCATTCCCCTGAACGCCGACGCCCTTTCGCAGCTGCCCGAGGGCGTCGCGGGTCCCGCCTATGACCGCGCCAATCTGCGCGCCGCCATCCTGCATGTGGGCGTCGGCAATTTCCACCGCGCGCATATGCAGGTGTACCTCGACCGGCTCTTCGCGATGGGGCGCGACCACGACTTCGCCATCGTCGGCGCGGGCGTCCGGCCTGCCGATGCGGCAATGCGCGACCGTCTCCTTGCGCAGGACTGCCTGACGACAGTAGTCGAGCTTGACCCGTCCGGCCTGTCCGCCCGCGTGATCGGCTCCATGATCGACTTCGTGCCTGTGGAGGCCGAGGCGGTGATCGCCGCCATGGCGGACCCCGCGATCCGCATCGTCTCCACCACGGTGACCGAGGGCGGCTACTACGTCGATGCCAAGACGGACGGCTTTGCCGAGGGCCACCCGGACATCCAGCACGACGCTGCGAACCCCGACCAGCCGCGCACGGTGTTCGGCATGGTCCTGGCCGCGCTGCGCCACCGGAGGGATGCGGGCATGCCGCCCTTCACGTTCCTCAGCTGCGACAACCTTCCCGAGAATGGGCATGTCGCGAGCCGCACGGTGACCGGCCTTGCGCGGCTTCAGGACCCGGCCTTTGCGGACTGGGTCTCGGCGAACGTCGCCTTCCCGAATTCCATGGTGGACTGCATCACGCCCGCCACTTCGGACCGTGAGCGGGCCATGGTCCGCGACCGCTTTGGCCTGATCGACTCGGCACCCGTCGCCTGCGAGCCCTTCCGGCAGTGGGTGCTGGAGGACAACTTTCCCCAAGGCCGCCCCGCCTGGGAGGAGGTCGGCGCCGAGTTCGTCGAGAACGTCGCCCAGTACGAGCTGATGAAGCTGCGGATCCTGAACGGCGGGCATGCGGCCATCGCCTATCCCGGGGCCCTGTTGGGCCACCACTTCGTCCACGACGCGATGGCCGACCCGCGCATTTCCTCGTGGCTCGATGCGCTGACCCGGCGCGAGATCCAGCCCACGCTCCAACCCATCTCGGGTGTCAGCTACGACGATTACCGCGAGCTGATTGCGGACCGCTTCTCCAACCCGGAAGTCGGCGACACGATCCCGCGCCTGTGCCTCGACGGGTCGAACCGGCAGCCGAAGTTCATCCTGCCCGTCGCGCGGCAGGCTTTGTCGGAGGGCCGATCCTTCGAGGGGCTCGCCCTCGAAGTCGCGCTCTGGTGCCGTTACTGTGCCGGAACGACCCAGGCGGGCGAGGAGATCGCGCCCAACGACGAGAACTGGGAGGACCTGCGCGCCCGTGCCCTGGCCGCCAAGGATGATCCGCAGGCGTTCCTGTCCAACGCGCTCGTCTTCGGCGATCTGGGGCAGGACCCGCACTTCGCGGAAGCATTCGGCCGTCAGCTCCGCTCCTTGTGGGACACCGGCGTGGAGGCGACGCTCGCCGCCTACGTCCGGGGCTAAAGCGTCACGGCAAGGTCCGCCCAGATCGGTAGATGGTCCGATGCGACCCGCGACAGCGGCGTCGCGTGGACCTGAGCCCCCGCCACGCGGACCTTGCCCCCGAGGACCATGTGGTCGAGCGCCACGAACGGATGCGCGGCGTGGAAGCTTGGCCCCGGGCTCACGATCTGCAGCTTCGGGTCGAAGGGCGCCATCAGCCGCGTCGGCACCCGTTCGTTGAGGTCGCCCGCTACCACGAGCGGCATCCGGTAGCGGCGCGTGGCTGACAGGATCGCTCCCATCTGCTGGTGCCGCGACCCGCGATTGAGGCCCAGATGCGCCGCCACCAGGATCATGGTCCCCCGCCCGATCTCTCGTCGGATGCGGGCGACGAAGGCGCCCCGGGGCTCAAGCCCCGGCAGATTGATGAGGTCCACCACCTCGCCGCGAAGGCCCTTGCGAAGAAGGATGGCGTTGCCGTGCCAGCCCAGCGAGGGGCCGGGCCCCGGATCGAGGTGGCCATAGACCCCATGCGACGCCAAGAGGCCGAACGGGATCGCCGCCGGGCGGTTGCCCAGCCGCTTGTCGGCTTCCTGCAAGACGACGACATCGGCCCCGATCTCGTCCAGCACGGCGAGCACGCGTTCCGGCTTGCGCTTCCAGTCGAGGCCGACAGCCTTGCGGATATTGTAGCTCGCGAGGCGCAAGCTCCACTCTCCCGCGGACTTGGGACGCATCGCGTTCATAGCAGAGGCGACACGAGCCGCGCGACCGAGTCGCGGAACCGCAGGACGCGGGAGCCGGCGCGGTATTCGTCCGGATCGAAGACGCGGCAGCGGGCCCGGTCCCTCTCATAGCCGGTTTCCAGCTCGGCGGCGACGGCGGTGTCGTAGACGAGGGCGTTCAACTCGTAGTTGATGGAAAACGACCGGATGTCCCAGTTGCCCGAACCCACCGAAGCCACCCAGCCATCCGTCACCACCGTCTTGGCGTGCAGGAACCCCTTCTCGAAGAGCAGCACCTCGACCCCCGCGGTTGCGATCTCGGCCATGTAGGTCCGCGCGGCCCAGTAGACGACCCGCTGGTCCGGTCCCCCGGCGGCAACCATGACCGACACGTCCACCCCCGACAAGGCCGCCGTTTTGAGAGCCTCGGCCAGGGAGGCGTCGAGGATGAAGTAGGGCGTCTGCACCCGAACCCGTTCGCGCGCGCCGACGATCATGCCGAAATACTGATGCCGGACGGCCCGCCAGTCCGAATCCGGCCCCGATAGAACAAGCTGCACGGGCTGGCCGCCGGCGCCATCGCCATCCGCCAGGGGGGGGAAGTTCGCGGGCGTGAAGAGGCTTTGCCCCGTGGCGTTCGCCCAGTCCACGGCGAACACCCGCTGGAGAGCCCGGACCGCCATGCCCGTCATCCGCAGATGCGTGTCACGCCAAAGCTCGTAACCGTGGCCCGGATCGATATGCTCGTCCCCTATGTTGATCCCGCCAGTATAGCCGATACGCCCATCGACCACCGCGATCTTGCGGTGGTTGCGGTACGATATTGTGTGCACCCGCCAGAGCGGCGAGGCGGGCCACATCTCGATCCCTCGCGCGCGCATCCGTCGGACATAGATCGCGCCCTTGATCCCGAAGGACCCCACTGGATCATAGAGCACCCGGACCTTCACGCCCTGCGCGACCTTGGATTCCAGCAGCGCCATGAGCCGCAACCCAAGGCTGTCGGGGCGCCAGATGTAGTACTGGAGGTGGATCGTCTCGCGCGCGGCCTCGATGTCCCGGAAGAGCCGCGGATACTTCTCTACCGCGTCCTGAAGCACCTCGACCGTGTTCGACGTCGTCACGAGCCCACCCGAAACCGAATGCGCCAGGGTCGCCAACTGCAGGACGAGAGGGGGGCGGGATGCGATCCGATCCATCGCCGCCCTGTGCTCGGCCTGCGCGCGTTCGAGCGTCTCGCCTAGATGGGACGATACGTCCTGGCGCACCAGCTTGCGGGTCCGGCCTACGCCGCCTCGCATCCGCCCGAACAGGATGTAGACCACCAGCCCGCCCACCGGCAGCGTCAGGAAGAGGAACAGCCAGGCAAAGGCCGACTGGGGGCGGCGGTTCTCGGAGATGATATACGCCGCGACGGCGACGAAATAGATCGTGGCGCCCAGCGTGAACAGCGACATCCGTCCTCTCGTGGCAGTTGCTTCTAATCAAAGCTCGTTTGGGGCGGCGACAAGGGGCTGGGCTCACGAAACCGTGCGTCAGAGGGCAACCGTGTCCTTGCGCACAGCGCGTGTGGAACGGTCCACGCGGCTCGCCCTTGTCCTTTGGGTAGTCTTGGGCTCTGGTCCGGCCTTCCCCGACGGCCTGGATGCGAGGACGCACGCAATGGAATTCGGTCTCTACACTTTCGGCGACGTGGGCCGGAATCCCCTGACCGGGGAACTGGTCGGCCCCTCGCAGCGGCTACGCAACCTCGTGGAGGAGATCGCACTCGCGGACGAGGCTGGGCTCGACGTCTTCGGCCTTGGGGAGCATCACCGCCCCGACTACGCGGTCTCTGCCCCGGCCGTTGTGCTCGCGGCGGCGGCGATGCGGACGAAGCAGATCAAGCTCGCCTCCGCCGTCACGGTCCTGAGCTCCGACGACCCGGTCCGGGTCTTCCAGCAGTTCGCGACGCTGGACGGCCTGAGCGAGGGCCGCGCCGAGATCATCGCGGGCCGCGGCTCATTCATAGAAAGCTTCCCGCTTTTCGGCTACGACCTCGACGACTACGACACGCTGTTCGCTGAAAAGCTCGCGATGCTCATGCAGATCAACGAGGGCGAGAAGCTCACCTGGCCCGGCGGTCAGCACACGCCTGAGGTCGCCGGACGGGGCGTCTACCCCCGGCCGCATCAGGAACACCTTGCTATCTGGATCGCGGTGGGCGGCACGCCTCAGTCCGTGGTCCGCGCGGGTAGCCTGGGACTGCCCCTGGCCGTCGCCGTGATCGGGGGGGAGCCCGCACGCTTCCAACCCTTCTTCAAGCTCTATGACCAGGCAGTGGAGCGCGAGGGCCATGACCGGAGCAAGCTGCGCACCTCCCTCAACGTCCACGGTTTCGTCGGAGCCACGAGCCAGGAAGCCGCCGACACTTTCTATGCCCCGCAAGCCGAGGTGATGAATCGCATTGGCCGCGAGCGTGGCTGGGGCCCGACGAACCGCGCGCAGTTCGACCTGTCGCGCGGGCCAAAAGGCGCGCTGTTCGTCGGCAGCCCGGCCGAGGTCACGGACAAGATCCTCGCCATGCACGAGATCCTGGGCTTCGACCGCTTCGTCATCCAGATGGCGATCGGGGTGATCGAGCACCGGACGCTCCTCAAGGCGATCGAGCTTTTCGCCACGAAGGTCGCGCCTGAGGTGCGCAAGGCCCTCGCTTAACCCAGGTCGAACAGCGTGCCCGGCCGGATCGTGCGCGGCGGCACGAGGTCGGGCGCGATCTCTATCACGCGGGGCTCCACGTCTTCCTCGTCGATGAGGGCAAAGGCCCGGGCGATCATCGCTTCGGAGTTCTGGCGCAGCATGTGGACCGGGAAGGGCAGGAACGACGCGATCGGGTCGTGGTCGTAGCAGCCGAAGACCGTCCCCTCCAGATCCGAGGCCGGGAGCGTCACGATATGCCGGAGCGCCCCTTCGAACACCGTGAGGGAGTTGACGAACAGGGCTGCGGGTAATCCGCCCAGGCGATCGCAGAGTGCGGCAAGCTCAGCGGTCGCGCGCGATGGGGCATAGCCGCAGGCCAGCACCTGATCGGGCGCGACCTGGCCCAACCGCTGCGAGACGGCGGCCCGGAACCCGTCGCTGCGCCTCGCCGTGGCACTGTCGGCGGGGCTGCCGCCAACGAAGTAGGGCAGGGCGCGCGGGCCCGATCCCGGCGCCATCCGATCCAGCAGCGCCTCGGTCAGAACCTTCGCCCCGCCGAAGTTGTCGCTGAGCACCGAGGGCGCGTCCTCCCCCGGAAGGTCCACATAGACATGCCGCACCCCTGCCGCGCGGCAGAGAGCGCCGATAGCCACGGGGTCGCTGGCCCCTGCGATGACGAGCGAATCCACGGCGTAGGAGATGAGCCTTTCCACGGTGCGGATCTCCTCCGCCGGGTCGCGGAGGGTGGACACGACGACGGGGCAGAGATGCCGCGCCCGCGCCTCGGCCTCGAAGCTTTGGGCGGTGGCGGCGAAGAAGCGGTTGTCGTGCATGGGCAGGATCAGACCCACCATGTCGGACCGCCCGCGCCGCAAACCGCGCGCCTGACGGTTGATGGAGAAGCCCTGCTCGTCCGCGACGCGGCGGACCCGGTCGGCCGTGGACTCGCTGATGCGGCGGGCCTGCCATGTCCCCGAAAGGACCGCGCTCACCGTCGAGGGCGACGCCTCGGCGAGGCGCGCGATATCCTTGAGGGTGGGCCGTGGACGGATACCGCTAACACTCATGCCGGGGCCTTACATTTACTCTTGACGTGGATGCGAATGGATGATGCCATCTGCTCCATCGTTTGTGCAAGTGGTCATGGCGATGCGCAGGGCGGCTTCTTGCGACCCCGACAGCATCCCGGCCCGCAGGCGAGGAAGGCCGGGATCAACCCGGCCCCACAAGGGAGGAAGACATGATGAACCGACGCTTGGCCCTGCTTGCTGGGACGGCCCTCGCGGCCGTCCTCGCCCTGCCCGTCGCCGCCCAGGACGCGCCCACGATGGGCGTCGTCGTCAAGATCGGGGGCATCCCGTGGTTCAACGCCATGGAGGCCGGGATCCTCGAGCAGGCGGAGGCCGTGGGCATGGAGGCCGAGATGATCGGCCCGACCAGCGCCGACCCCGCTCTCCAGGTCCGCGCCATCGAGGACCTGATCGCCCGGGGCGTGGACGTGATCGGCGTGGTCCCCAACGACGAGGCCGCGCTGGAGCCCGTGCTCCAGAAGGCCCGCGATGCCGGCATCCGCGTGATCTCGCACGAAGGACCCGGCCTGCAGAACGTGGACTGGAACTTCGAGATGGCCTCGGCCCAGGGCTTCGGTGAAAGCCATGCCGACCTCCTGGCCGAGCAGATGGGCGGCGAGGGCGAGTACGCCGTCTTCGTGGGCTCTCTGACCGTGCCGCTGCACAACGCCTGGGCCGACGCAGCCATCGTGCATATTCAGGCGAACTACCCGAACATGACGCTGGTCGGCGAACGCTACGGCGTGGCCGAGAACGTGGACGATTCCCGGACCACGGCGCTGGACCTCATGTCCGCGCATCCGAACCTCAAGGGCTTCCTGGCCTTCGGCTCGCAGGGGCCCATCGGCGCTGCCCGCGCCGTGGAGGAGCGTCGCGCCGTGGGGCAGGTCCATGTGATCGGGCCGTTCTCTCCGGGGCAGGGGCGTGACCTGATCCATTCGGGCGCCATCGGCGGCGGCTTCATGTGGAACCCGATGGAAGCAGGCCGGGTGTTCGTCACTATGGGCGACATGCTCGTGAAGGGCACCGAGATTGCCAGCGGCACCGAGATCCCGGGCCTCGGCGTGGTGGAGCCCGACGCCGAGAACAAGGACATCATCACCGACAACCTCATCACCATCGACACCGAAAGCGTCGACGGCCTGGCCGAGATGGGCCTCTGAGGCATCCCTGGCCGGCCGGACCTATGGTTCGGCCGGCATCCCCATCCTGCGTTTTCGCCCCGTCCCTTGGGACGCGGCATGGTTGCGCCCTGTCATGACCCCAGACTTCCCCCTCGCGATCCGGTTGTCGCATGTCTCCAAGGTGTTCGGGGGCGTGCGTGCCCTCGACGACGTGGCCTTCGATGTCCGCGAGGGCGAGGTCCATTGCCTTGCCGGAGAGAACGGCTGCGGCAAGAGCACGCTCATCAAGATCATCACAGGCGTCTACACGCCCGAGCCGGGGGCCGAAATCGAGGTCTTCGGCGAGGTCGTTCCCCGCATGACCCCGGATGCGGCACGGGCCCGGGGCATCGCCGTCATCTGGCAGGACCTCGCGCTCTTCCCCGAGATGTCGGTAGCGGAGAACATTGCCTTCGAGACGCTGCTCGGCTCGGTGCCGCGCGCCGTGAGCCACGCCAGCGTCCACAAGGCGGCCGAGGCGGCCCTCGCGCGGCTGGGCGTGAGCCTGGATCTGGAGGCGCGGCTGCGGACGCTGCCCATCGCCGAGCGCCAGATCGTGGCAATTGCCCGTGCCCTGGTGCAGGACGCGCGCCTCATCTTCATGGACGAGCCCACGGCTTCCCTCACCCAGAGCGAGACGGACGCGCT
Source organism: uncultured Rubellimicrobium sp. (assembly GCA_902805995.1). Lineage (GTDB taxonomy): Bacteria > Pseudomonadota > Alphaproteobacteria > Rhodobacterales > Rhodobacteraceae > Rubellimicrobium. Next base: position 656 of record CADCUU010000480.1, on the reverse strand, counting down.
CCTCGACATCGTCCGCAACCTTTCGGCCAAGGGCGTGGCCATCGTCTTCGTGAGCCACCGCCTGCAAGAGGTGCTCGACATCTGCGAGCGGGTGACGGTGGTCCGCGACGGCCGCCTCGTGGGGGTCTTCCCGACCGAGGGAATGACTCCGACACGGCTGACGGAGCTCATGACCGGCAAGACCTTCGACATGTCCGTCATGGCCCGCGACGTCTCCGGCGCCCGTCCCGTGCTGGAAGTGCGGGGCCTCTCCCGCGCGGGGGAGTTCGAGGACATCGACCTCACGATCCGCGCGGGCGAGGTGCTGGGCCTGACCGGGCTGATCGGGGCGGGGCGGACGGAACTGGGCCACGCGCTCTTCGGAATGGCGCGGCCCGACCGCGGCACGATCGTCATCGACGGACAGGAAAGGCGCCTCCGGTCCAACCGCGACGCCATCGCCGCGGGCGTGGCCTATGTGTCCGAGGACCGGCTGGCCCTCGGCCTGATCCAGCCCCAGTCCATCGCCGACAACGCGGTGATGGCGGTGCTGAAGCGGATCACCGGCCCCACGGGCCGCATCTCGGGGCGGGCCAAGTCAGACCTCGTCGGGAACTGGATCCGCGACCTTTCGGTCAAGATCGGGCGGCCCGAGGACCCCGTCTCCACCCTGTAGA
>CADCUU010000479.1 GCA_902805995.1 uncultured Rubellimicrobium sp. | reverse complement strand
GGTGGCTGTCCAACAACGCGCAGGTGGGGGTGCTGGAGGGGCTGCGAGACCTGTCGCCCCGGCTGATGCTGCTGGGCGGGGGTGGGTACAATCCCTGGTCGGTGGGGCGGTGCTGGACGCGGATGTGGGGGGCGCTGGCCGGGTTCGAGGCGCCGGACCGGCTGCCGCCTGAGGCCGAGGCGGTGCTGCAAGATCTGCGATGGGAGCGGCGCGGCGGGGGGCGGAGCGTGGAGCCGCCGGAGGGGTGGGTGACGACGCTGGCGGACCCCTGGCGGGGTGGGGCGGTGACGGAGGGCGTGGAGGGGCGGGTGGCGGAGTTGCGGGGACGGCTGCGGGTCTGGGCGTAGGGGGTGAGGTTGCTCGCGCGGTATGCGCTTGCGTGACCAGCCGAGCGGTGCGTGCGAGCACGTACCCTATAGGCCTGCCACTCTCCGTGCCGCGCGGCGGCCGAACCATTCGGCGAGCAGGATCGCCGCCGCGGAGACGATCAGCGAGACGAGGACGAGGCGGATCGCGGCGGGCTCTCCTCCCGGGACTTGGAGAAGGTTGTGGATCGCGGTCGGCAGGGTCTGCGTCTCGCCGGGGATGGCGGAAACGAAGGTGATGGTGGCGCCGAACTCTCCCATCGCGCGGGCGAAGCCCAGGACGGAGCCTGCGAGAAGGCCGGGCAGGGCGAGGGGCAGGGTGATGGTGAGGAGGACCTGGGATGGGCGCGCGCCGAGGTCGGCGGCGGATTCCTCCAGATGCCGGGCTACGGCTTCAAAGGAGAGGCGGATGGGGCGGACCATCAGCGGGAAGGCCATGACGCCCGCCGCCAGCGCCGCGCCTGTCCAGCGGAAGGCGAAGGTGATGCCGCAGCAGTCGTTCAGGGCCGCGCCCACCGGGCCGCGAAGGCCGAAGGTTTCCAAAAGCAGGTAGCCCGTCACGACGGGGGGCAGGACGAGCGGCAGGTGCACGACGAGGTTGAGGAGTCCGTGCCCCGGGAAACGCCAGCGGGCCAGCGCGTAGGCTGTGAGGATGGCGAGGGGCAGGCTCGCCAGCGTGGCTGCCAGCGAGACGCGCAGGCTGAGGAGGAGCGCGGTGGCGCCCTCCGGCCCGAGCCAGGACATGAGCCAAGCGGTCAGTCGAGCACCGTGAAGCCCTGGACCTCCCAGACGCTGCGGGCCTCGTCGGAGGACAGGTGGTCGAGGAACTGGGCGGCGGCTGGGTTGTCCCGGCCTGCCACGAGGGCGGCGGGGTAGGTGATGGGGGAGTGGCTGTCGGGGGGGAAGGTGCCCAGGGTGGACACGTCTTCGCCCGCTGCCTGGGAGGCGAGAGCGTCGGAGCCGTAGACGATGCCGACCGGGGCTTCTCCGCTGGCGACGAGGGCGAGGGCGGCGCGGACGTTCTCGGCTTGGGCGACCTGTGGGGCGACGGTGTCCCAGAGGCCGAGGGAGGTCAGCGCCTCGCGGCCGTAGATGCCGGCGGGGACGGAGTCGATGAAGGCCATGGCGAGGCGGCCGTCGCCCAAGAGCGCGGAAAGGTCGGGGCCGATCTCGATGGGCGAGGCCTCGCCGTGGGCCACGAGGACGAGCGTGTTGCCGAGGAGGTCGCGGCGCGAGGAGGGGTCGATCAGGTCCTTGCCTTGCAGGTCGTCCATCCAGTCGGTCGAGGCCGAAATGAAGAGGTCGGCGGGCGCGCCCTGTTCGATCTGCTGCGCGAGTTGGGGGGTGCCTGCGTAGGAGAGCGTGACCTCGTGGCCCGTGGCGCCCTCCCATGAGGTGGCGATCTCGTCGAGCGCGGTCTTGAGGGAGGCGGCGGCGAAGACGGTGACCTCCTCAGCCTGGGCCGGGCTGGCGAGGAGGAGAAGGGCGGCGAGGCGGCGCATGGGGATCCCTGGGGCGATGTGTCCGGGCGGATATATCGCCCGGGGCCGGGGACGGGTCCAGCGTTATTTCCGGTCGGACATATCGACCCGGTCGCGGATCGCGGCAAGATAGGCCGCGCCTTCGGTGAGGATGAGGCG
>CADCUU010000478.1 GCA_902805995.1 uncultured Rubellimicrobium sp. | reverse complement strand
GGGCGCGCGGGGGGCCAGACGTCCCCGCTCGCGCGCTCAGCCGTCGTCCTTCCGCGACGGGAGGTGACCCCGGAGCGCCGCCTCCAGATCCTCGTCGAGGAGGCGCGCCCGGGCGAGGTAGGCCTCGTTGTCGTGGGTTGGCGTGCCGGGACGCCAGAGCTGGGCCAGCTCTGCCATCGCGGCGCGGTCATGGAGGGCGAAGGCCTCCTCGGCCCGCATCGCCGCCTCGGCCTCGTGGCCCAGCGACTCGAGAACGTGCCGCCCGGCCCGCAGGGAGGCTTCGAAGGTTTCCCTCACCACCTCGTCCGCGCCGGCATGGGCGAGGGCATGGGCGTGCTCCCGGTCGCGGGCGCGGGCGATGATGCGCAGGTCGGGGCGGCGCTTGCGGGCCAGCGCCACCACCCGCGTCGTGCCGTCAGGGTCGCCCAGCGCGACGACCAGCGCCCGCGCCTCGCCGAGACCCGCCGATTCAAGCACTTCGGGCCGCGTCGGGTTGCCCAGGAAGACGTGGTGCCCCCGGGCGCGCATCTGCTCGATCGCCGCCATGTCGTTGTCGAGCATTACCGCTTCCGACCCGACGCTTTGCAGGAGCCGGTTCACCACCCGCCCGAACCGCCCCGTGCCGGCGATGATAACCGGACGCGGACGGTCCACCGGCTCGTGCGGGACCTCTGGCCCGGCCCGTCGCAGGATGCGGTCGATGACCACGAACAGGAGCGGCGTCGCCAGCATCGTCAACGCGATGACCAGCAGAAGCTGCTGCGCGAGCCAGTCCTCCATGACCCCGAGCGTGAGGGCGTAAGAGACCAGGACGAACCCGAACTCGCCCCCTTGGGCTAGGCCCAGCGTGAAGATCCACCGATCCCGCCGCCGGATCCGGAAGATTAGTGTCAGCAGGAACAGGATCGCGGCCTTGCCCCCGATCACGGCCACGGTCAGCGCCACGAACCCCATCGGGTTCGATAGCAGCCGGTCGGCATCGATCCCCGCGCCGATCCCGATGAAGAACAGCCCCAGCAGAAGCCCCTTGAAGGGCTGAAGGTCGGTCTCCAGCTCGTGCCTGAACTCCGAATTCGCAAGGACCACGCCGCCCAGGAAGGTGCCCAAAGCGGGCGACAGGCCCACCATCTCCATCAGGAGGACGATGGACACCACGACGAAGAGGGCGAGCGCGGTGTCGATCTCCCGCAGGCGGGCATGGCCGATCCAGCGAAAGATCGGGCGGGTCAGGAACAAGCCCGTCAGGACCACCGCCCCGATGGCGCCCAGCGTCACCAGGGTCATGGCCCAGGCGGGCAACCCCTCCAGCACGCGGATCGAGTCATGGTCGGGGGCAGAGAGATGGCCCATCCCCAGAAGCGGCAGCAGCGCCAGCATCGGGATGATCGCGATATCTTGGGCCAGCAGCACCGCGAAGCCCGAGCGGCCCCCTTCGGTCTCGATCAGGTCCTTCTCGGCCAAGGTCTGCACGACGATGGCGGTGGAAGACACCGCGAGGGTCATCCCGATGGCCAGCGCCGTGGGCCAGGGATGCCCCAGCACCTGCGCGCCCGCCATGACCCCGCCCGCGGTCAGGAGAATCTGGAGCCCGCCGAGCCCGAGGAGCCTTTGGCGCAACGCCCAGAGCGCCCGGGGCGACACCTCCAGCCCCACGAGGAAGAGCATGACGGCAATGCCGTATTCGCCGAAGTGGAGAAGCTCCTCCGACTCCCGTCCCACAAGGCCCAGGACGGGGCCGATCAGGAGGCCCCCGGCCAGGAATCCCAGGACCGAGCCCAGGCCCAGTCGCGCCGCCAGGGGCACGGCCAGCACCGTGGTCCCGAGGTAGACGGCCGCCTGGACGAGGACGTTCTCCATGAAGGAGCTAGGCGTCAGCCGCCCGGGATCACCAGGACCTCGGTCCGGCCACGGCGCACGAAGTTGATGGCGTTGTCACCGATTGCCGTGACCTGCCCACCGTCGAGCGCGTCGCCCACGCCCACGCGCAGGTAGCGGCCGTTCCCCATCCTGATTAGGGCGCGACGTGCGCCCGGCTGGCCGTAGACGCCGATCAGGTTCATGTCCCGCATCGCCATCGCGTCGGAATAGGTCGCGGCGGCGGCCACGGTCGTCGCGGTCGGGCCCGAGGGCACGGCGGCGGCGGAACTCGCGACTTCCGCCTCGCCCGCCTCGGCCTGCTCGTTGCCGGACAGGTTGCCGTTGCTCGCGGCCTGACGCGGGGCCTCCTGCGGCTGGGCGGCGCGGGCCTGACGGGACAGCTGCTCGCTCACCACGCGGTCGAAGTTGCGGGGACGCGCGCCGGGGATGCGCGCCACGGCCACGGCCCGGGGAGTGGCCCCGGCCAGCGGATCGGGTGCATTGTCCACGATCGCGGCGAGAGTGGATTCGAGGCTGGACGGAGCGGGCTCCGCCGGGGCAACGGGCTCCGTCGCAGGGGCCTCAGGCACAGCCGTGGAGGCGGCGAGGGCCGCGGCCACGGCATCGGTCACGTCCGGAGCGGGCGGCATCTCGGGCGCGAGACCCTCGGGCCGCAGGCCGGGCCGGGGCCCGTCGAACAGGGCCAGTTCCTCGGGGGCGCTCTCCGCCTCCTGCTCGGGCGCGAGGCCATCGGGCCGCGCCTCGGGGCGCAGCGCGGCAAGGCTCGTCCCGCCCAGGTCCAGCCGGGTCTCGCCGGCGGGCAGGGTCTGGACAAAGGCCAGCGCACCTATGGTCTCGTCGGCCACGGGGGCCGCGCCGGGGGTGAGGGCGGCGAGTAGCTCCTCCGGGGCAGCCGGGCGAAGCGGCGGCAGGACGGCCGGAGGCTCGGCCATCGCGTTGGCCAGCGGCGCGCCAGTCCGGGTCGCCACGTCGGCGTTCCGGGTCGCCCCGGCTGCGGGCAGCGCCGCATCGGCGGGCCGCAGCCGCGGCGAAACCGCGGGAGGCTCGGCCATGGCGTTGAACCAGCCCGACGCATCCAAAGCGGGCTCCGGCGCAGGTACTTCGGTGCCGGGGCGTGTCGGCGGCATGAGGTCGGGCGTTCCCGCGACGACCAGCACGCCCGAAGCGGCCAGCGTTCCATCCGGAGTCGCCCGGGCAAAGCCGCGGTCGTCGAGCGGAACGGTCGTGCCCGGGGATGGCGGCGCCTGCACGATGGCAAGGGGCGTGTCGGGCGTGGCGGAGGGAAGCTGCGGCAAAGGCTCCGCAGGCGACTTGGCGTGATCGGCGGCCAGCGCGACCTGGGCGGGCTCACCGGCTTCCGGCAGAAGCGGCAGGCGGGGCGCGCGGAGCCAGACGCCGGTCGCGGCATAGACGCGTTCGGCCTCCTCCGGGGTCACGGCGGCCCCAGCAGTGCGCGGCTCGTCCCCAGCGTCCTCCTGCGGCATGTCGGCGATGGCGGCGGCCACGGCTGCAGCGGCCGCTTCGGCGACCACGGCGGGCCCTGGCGCGGACATGGCCAGGTCCCTGGGCAGCGGCGCTTCCCCAGCCGCGTCGGGCAGGGCCGGGCCTTCCGGGGCCGCGGCGCGCGGTGCCTCCAAGATTGGGGCCTCGGCCGAGGGCGCGTCCACAGCGGTCCCGGACGTCGTCGCCTCACCCGCAAGCGTCGCCGATGCGGTCGACACGGTGGGCGGCGCTTCGGCTATGACGGTGCCCTGCGGGAAAAGCCCGCTCAGGCCCTGCCCGGAAACCGAGGCGAAGACCGCGACCGCCCCCATCAGGACCACAAGGATGATCGTCAGCGCGAGGGCAAGGTGCCGGGGCTTGCCGCCGATGCGCGACGACGCCTCTGCCTTGCGTGCGGCATCCTGAGCCTTCGGAGCGCCGCCAGCGCTCGGCGTTGAGGCGCTGCCCGTCTGGACCGAACGGGCGGGCGCTGCCACGGACCCGGCCCTGGCTGCCGGGGGGAGGACCGCTCCGGTCGGCTGGGCCCTGGCCGTCGAGATGTTCACCTTAATTGTGGCGATTGGCCTGGACTGCGGGGTGGCCGCGACAGATGGCGGCATGGCGGGCCGAGGCTCCGCCGTCCCATCGCGGGTCTGACCCGCCAAAGGTTGGGGACCCCGCGCGGTCGCGACGGGTTCGGAGGCGGACGTGACCTGCGGCGCGGGCCGATCCGTGGAAGCCGGAGCGGCGTCCTTCGGCAGAACCTCCGACAGGGTCCGGACGGGTGCGGGGGCGGCCTGAAGGGCTGGGGCAACCTCTGGCGGCAAGGCGATCTGCGGCGGTACGCTGACCTGAGCGGGCAGAGCGCCCTGCTGCACAGGAGCACCCTGCTGGACCACTGCGACCTGAGGCGCAGGATAGGCCTGAGCCCCAGGAACGACCGGCTGGACCGGAGCTGCGGTCGGTGTCACCGGAGAAGCCATCGCCTCGGGGGCTGCGCGCGGCGGCTCATCGCTCTCCCGCGCGACGGCCTCGCCACCGAGGAGTCCCGCGGCCAGCTTGGTGGGGCCGAAGAACGCCTCCCCCGGATAGCCCTCGGGTCGCGCGGCGAAGCAGACCGGAGAGAAGCCGTGCTCGGCGGCAAAGCTCTCGGCCTCTTCCAGCGTCTCGCGGGCCACGGCGGCCACATGGGTCCGCCCCTCGTCCCGCGCCAAGTCGATGACAAGGTCCGCCACGGCATAAGGCGTGGCCCCGTCCAGGGCCGCCTTCGCCCCCTCCAGCCCAACCTCGCCATCCAGCGTCAGCGTGCGGACCTGCTCGGCGGGGAGCAGCAGCTTCGTCCCCCGCCATGGCACCCCCAGCGCAAGCCCCGCCCGCCGCAGCGCCGCAAGGCGCCGGGAGAGGTCGCGGGCGTCGAGAGGCACCTCACCCACGGGGGTCCAGCCCTCCGGCGTGCGGTGCAGAAGGCGGATCCCGTCGAATGACAGGGAGAGAGCGAAAATAGGGGTCATGGATCTGCGCTTAACATCCCCCGAACGGGGGCGGAACAGGCAAGAGGGCCGCCCATGTGCTACAGCAGCTTCCCGCGCATTTCGATTCAAAAATTGGAGCGTGCCCCAAGGATCGGCTTGCGGCCCGCGTCACAGGGACTGACCATCGCGTCAGCACAAGGAGTCCCCATGTCCTCGCTTCTCAAGTCCGCCCTGCCGGCCCTCGTCCTGGCGCTGTCGCCTCTCGCGCTGTCCGCGCAGGAGGCCGCGCCCGCCCAGCCCATGCTGCCCCGCATCATCCAAGTCGTGGGGGAGGGGCGCTCCACCGCCGCCCCCGACATGGCGCGCATCTCGCTCGGCGTCTCCCATCAGGCCAAGACCGCGGGGGAGGCCATGGACGCCATGTCGGCCGGGATGGCCACCGTGCTCGGCACGCTGGGCGAACAGGGCGTGGCCCAGAACGACATCCAGACGGGCCAGCTCATGCTGGAGCCCGCCTACAACTACAACACGCCCGACGGGAACCCGGTGATGACCGGCTTCATCGCGACCCAGATCCTCGATGTCCGTGTCCGCGACATCGGCCGCTTGGGCGAGGTGCTGGACACCGTGGTGAGGGATGGCGCGAACCGCGTGAATGGCGTCACCTTCGATGTGACCGACCCCCAGGCCGTGACCGACGAAGCCCGCCGCGACGCCGTGGAGGACGCCCGCGCCCGCGCCGAGCTGTATGCCGAGGCCGCCGGAGTGGGCCTGGGCGTGCTCGTCTCGATCAGCGAATCCACGGTCTACACGCCGCCCATGCCCATGTACGACGCCCGCGGCGGCGCCGAGCAGGCGGCGGCCGTCCCCATCGCGCCCGGAGAGGTGAGCATGGTCACCAACGTCACCGTGACCTACGCCATCGAGTGACGACCGCTGGATGATAAGGGTGGGGGGCCGTCGCCTAGCCCCCCGTCGCCCGTCGTTCTCAGATCCCGCAGGGCGGGAAGCTTGGCGCGAGGGGGTCGCAGCGGTCCCGCGGGGAGCCGCCGCCGCATCCCGCCAACACGGCGAGAACCGCGAGCCCCGCCACCTTCACTCGCCCAGCGCCTGATCGAGGTCCGCGATGAGGTCGCGCGTGTCCTCCAGCCCGATGGACAGGCGCACGGTGTCGGGCGCCACGCCGGCCTTCCGCTGCTGCTCCTCCGTCAATTGCCGATGTGTGGTGGAGGCCGAATGGATCACGAGGCTGCGCGAGTCGCCCAGGTTCGCCACATGGCTGAACAGCTTGAGCCGGTTCACGAAGCTCACGCAGCCCTCGTACCCCGACTTGAGCTGCACCGTGAAGATCGCCCCCGCGCCCTTGGGGCAAAGCCGCGCGGCGCGGGCAAAGTACGGCGAGGATTCGAGCCCCGCATAGGTGACCTCTCCCACGCGGGGATCCGCCTCCAGCCAGCGCGCCACGGTCATGGCGTTCCGGACATGCCGGTCCATCCGCAGGGACAGCGTCTCGATCCCGAGCAGCGTGTAATGCGCGCCCTGCGGGTTCATCGTCATGCCAAGGTCCCGCAGCCCCACCGCGATCCCGTGAAAGGTGTAAGCCATGGGGCCGAACGTCTCGGCGAAGCGCAGGCCGTGATAGGCGGGCTCGGGCTCCGTCAGCGAAGGGAACTTGGCCGCATGGGCCGACCAGTCGAACTTGCCCGAATCGACCACGCAGCCGCCCGTGACGGTGCCGTTGCCGGTCAGGTACTTCGTGGTCGAATGGACGACGATGGAGGCCCCATGCTCGAACGGACGGCAGAGGTACGGCGTGGCCGAGGTGTTGTCCACGATGAGCGGCACGCCCGCCCCGTTCGCCACGCGCGCCACCATGGGCAGGTCGGTGATGTGCCCGCCCGGATTGGTGATCGCCTCGCAGAAGATCGCGCGCGTGTTCTCGTCCACGGCGGCGCGGATCGCGGCCTCGTCGTCGATGTCCACGAATTTGCACGACCAGCCGAACTTGCGGAACACCGCCGTGAACTGCGTGACTGTCCCGCCGTAGAGCCGCGTGGAGGCGATGATGTTCCGCCCCGGCTCCATCAGCGGATACAGCGCCATGATCTGCGCCGCGTGCCCCGAGGAGCAGCAGACGCCTCCCACGCCTCCCTCCAGCGCCGTGATCCGGTTTGCGAGCGCCATCACCGTGGGATTGGTAAGGCGCGAATAGATGTAGCCCACCTCCTGCAGGTTGAAGAGCCGCGCGGCGTGGTCGGCGTCCTTGAAGACGAAGGCGGTCGATTGGTAGATCGGCACCTGCCGTGCGCCGGTGGCGGGGTCGGGCGGGGTCCCGGCATGGATCTGGAGCGTGTCGAACTGCTGCGGTTTGTCGGTCATCGGTGGCCTCCCTTTGCGGGGCGCAGCTTAGCCACGGGCCACGAAGGCGCAAATGGGTTGCAGGGCGGAGACCGGGCCGAGGCTTCGGGCTGACCGCTCCAGGCCCTTGCCGTCCCAGGGGACGCCCGCCGCGCCCTCAACCTGTCCGCAGGGAAACCCACCATAGAGAGCCCCCGCCACAGGAGGCCCTATCAGTCTGACCGTCCAAGAGTTGATCCGGCGGAGGGCCTCGCAGGCGGCTCCCGAGCCTCTCAGACGCACACGGATTCACTCTTAAGCGCAAGAGGACCCACTCTCAGGCTGACCCGGACCCAAGGCCCACCCTTGCCCAAAAGCACCCCACATGGGTGGCAGCGCGATGAGCATCAAAGCCAAAATCATCTCGTATCTGCCCGCGTCGGCACTCCACAAAGGGGGAGTGGTGGGCGACCCTGGAATCGAACCAGGCGTGGGTCTCCCCGGCGGAGTTACAGTCCGCTGCCGCACCTTGCAGCTCGTCGCCCGACGCGAGGCGGGGAATAGCCGGGCCGCGCAGGGGGGTCAACCGGGAAAGCGCAGGACTTCCGCCGCGTTTACGCCCTGCCAGATGGGGCGGCGCTCACGATCGAACCCGGGCCTCCGTTCAGCGCGTCGCAGCCAAGGCTCCGCTCAGGGCGTCGTGCCATCGGGCGGCTGGTCGCCGGGCCGGGACTGCCCCTCGGCCGCGCGCCAGCCGGCCTGCCAGGTCTCGAACTGCGGCGTCCCGGCGGGGTAGGAGTTGCTCAGCAGCGCCTGCCGCTCGCGCCCGGCCTGGAACCCCGCCTCCCATGCGGCTTCGCTGCTGACTTCGGCCATGGCATCCTGGGAACCCGTGCGGTCACCATTCAATATAGGGGCCACGGCCCCGCTGGACAGGGCGGCTTGCGCCCGGGGCCCCCACGGGGCAATGACAGACAGGCCCGGCCAGGAAAGGCGCACCTCATGAAAAAGCCCTCTTGGGTCATCGACAAGGAACGCGCCCGCCGCGTGTCCTCGCAGGAAACCATCTGGCTCTTTGGCCTGCACACCGTGCGCGACGCGCTCCTCAATCCGAACCGCAAGCGGCTCCGCCTCGTCGTGACGCCCAACGCCGCCGAGAAGCTCGGCGACGCCATCGCCGCCGGCGGCCTGGAGCCCGAGATCAGCGACCCCCGCAAGTTCGCCGCCCCCCTCGACCCCGAGTCGGTCCACCAAGGCGCCGCGCTGGAGGTGAAGCCGCTCGACTGGGGGAGCTTGCGCGACGCCGCCCTGTCCGATGGGCCCGGCCCCGCGCGCCTCGTCCTCCTCGACCGGGTGACGGACCCGCACAACGTCGGCGCGATCCTCCGCTCCTCCGAGGTGTTCGGCGCCCGCGCGGTGGTGGGCGTGGAACGCCACGCCGCGCCGGAAACCGGGGCCCTCGCCAAGGCCGCCTCCGGCGCGCTGGAACGCCAGCCCTATATCCGCGTCAAGAACCTGTCCGATGCAATGGAGGAGCTGCGGAGCATGGGCTTCCTCCTCCTCGGCCTCGACGGCGAAGGGCAGCGGACCATCGGCGAGGCGCTAGAGGGCAAGCGCAACCGTCCCGTGGCCCTCGTGCTCGGGGCCGAGGGGCCGGGCCTGCGCGAAAAGACCCGAGCCACCTGCGACGAGCTGGTGCGAATCGGCGCGTCGGGGGGCTTCGGATCTTTGAACGTGTCCAACGCGGCCGCCGTCGCGCTCTATGCGACACAGCCCAAGGGGTCTAGCGCCAGCGGTTCCCAGGGCGATGCCTGATCACGGAAGCGTGTCCGGAAATTTTTCGGATCGGCTGGAACCAAGCGGTTCCTCGCGCGTCTTCCCTACGACGCACATCTGGAACCTGTGCGTTTCGCTTCACTGTCCCTCGTTCCACACCTCGCGCCCAGGTTCATCGCCTGGGCGTTTTTTTATCCAAAGGGCACGATATGACGGACGATGACCTGATCCGCGACATTCTGGGGACACCCCGAACCATCGCTGTCGTAGGCTTTTCCGCCAATCCCGCCCGCCCCAGTCACGGCGTCGCGAGGTATCTCCGGACGAAAGGCCATAGGGTGATTCCGGTCAACCCTGGCCTGGCGGGGCAGATTCACCTCGGCGAAAAGACGCGCGCCAGCTTGGCGGAGATCGGCGAACCCGTGGACGTGGTGGATGTCTTCCGACGTAGCGAAGAGGTTTCGGGGCTGGTCGATCAGGCGCTCGCGCTATCTCCCTTGCCCTATGCGATCTGGACGCAGCTCGACGTGCGCGACGTCGCCGCCGCCGAACGCGCGCGGGCCGCAGGCATCCGTGTCGTGCAGAACCGCTGCCCCGCGATCGAGATTCCGCGCCTCGGCATCGTGGCGGTGTAGGGGAGTTCCCGTCAGCTGCCGAGAGGCATGGGCCCTCCTGCTGACGGGCAGGGGGGGGTTCCCGAACTCCGATCACCGCCTGCCAGTGATCGTCACTTGGCTGTCACTGGCCAGGAGCGCCGGCAAGACTCGGGCTACCGCCCACAGTTGTTTGACAGCGTCCCATGGCCCGCCGATCCTCGGGTGCCCGAACCTGACGGGTTTCAGCCCCGCGACGCCTTCTCCGCAATTCCCGACCGCCCCTCGCGCCGTTCCAACTCGGCCTCGATATCTGCCAGCATCACGTCGCGGGCCGCGCACATCACGAGGAGGTGGTAGAGCGTATCCGCCGCCTCTCCGATCAGCCTGTCACGGTCGCCCTTGACGGCTTCGACTATCGCCTCGACGGCCTCCTCTCCGAACTTCTGCGCGCACTTTTCCGGCCCCTTGGACAGGAGCTTCGCCGTCCATGAGCTCTCCGGATCGGCCCCCTTGCGGGCCTCGATGGTCGCGGCCAGGCGATGCAGGCTCATTCCATCCTCATGGCGATGCCGGCCGCGGCCATGTGGGCCTTGACCTCGGGGATCGTGTGCGTGCCGAAGTGGAAGATCGACGCCGCGAGCACCGCGCTCGCATGGCCCTGCGTCACGCCCTCGACAAGGTGATCGAGCGTCCCCACGCCGCCCGACGCGATCACAGGGATGTCCACCGCATCCGCCACCGCGCGGGTCAGGGGCAGGTTGAACCCCGCCTTGGTCCCGTCCCGGTCCATGGAGGTCAGCAGGATCTCCCCCGCGCCCTTGGCCGCGACCAGCCGCGCGAACTCCACCGCGTCGATGCCCGTGGGCTTGCGCCCGCCATGGGTGAAGATCTCCCACCGGCCGGGCCCGACGGTCTTGGCGTCGATGGCGACGACGATGCACTGCGACCCGAACCGATCCGCCGACCGCGCGACCACATCGGGGTCGGCGACCGCGGCGGAGTTGAAGCTCACCTTGTCCGCGCCCGCCAGCAGCAGCGCCTTCACGTCCTCGGGCGTCCGCACCCCGCCGCCCACCGTCAGCGGC
>CADCUU010000477.1 GCA_902805995.1 uncultured Rubellimicrobium sp. | reverse complement strand
CTCTGGCGCGGGTGCCCGGGAGGGGGGCTTCGAACATCGCCTGGTGGATGGCGGGGTCGAAGCGGTCGCCGACCTGGGGCGCGATCACGGTGATGCCGTGCTTGGCGAAGGTGCTCACGATCTCGCGCATGGTGAGGTCGATGCCTTCGAGGAGGGCGGCGTTGCCTTCGCGCTGCTCGGGCGTCACGGCATCCAGCGCGCGGCGGAGGTTGTCGTAGACGGGCAGGAGGTCGCGGGCGAGCTTGGAGCCGCCGTACTGCTCGGCCTCCTTGCGGTCACGCTCGGCGCGCTTTCGCATGTTCTCCGTCTCAGCCAGGAGGCGGAGGATGCGGTCCTTGAGTTCCTCCTTCTCCGTGCGGAGGGTGTCGAGCTCGTCGAGGAGGGCCTCGTGGGCCTGATCCTCGGCATCGGCCTCGGCGGCGAGGTCGTCGAGGGACTTGGGCTCGTCCATGTCGAAGGGCTGGTCGGGCATGAGAGAAGTCTTTCCTTTTAGCTGCGTTCGGACAGGAGCCGTCCCACGAGTTGCGCCGTGTAATCCACGATGGGGACGATCCGCCCGTAGTTGAGGCGGGTGGGGCCGATGACGCCGATGGCGCCGACCACCGTGCGGTCGGCGTTCATGTAGGACGACACGACGAGGGAGGAGCCGGAGAGCGAGAAGAGCTTGTTCTCCGACCCGATGAAGACGCGCACGCCCTGGGCGTCCTGCGCGAGTTCGAGGAAGCTCGCGATGTCGCGCTTGTGTTCGAGGTCGTCCATCAGGGTGCGGACGCGTTCGAGGTCGGCCTGCGCCTCGGGCGCCTGGAGGAGGTTGCCGGCGCCCCGGACGATGAGGCGGTCGGGGATGCCGTCGTTGCGCGCCCAGGTCGCGAGGCCCGCGTCCACCATCGCGCGGGCGAGGCCGTCGATCTCCTGCCTCCGGCGCTCCATCTCCTGGGAGATGGCGGCGTGGAGCTCGGAGAGGGTGCGGCCTTCGGCCAGCGCGTTCACGAAATTCGCGGCCTCCCGCATGGAGGAGGGGGTCTGGCCGGGGGGCGGGGCGAAGACGCGGTTTTCCACATGGCCGTCGGCGAAGACGAGGACCACGAGGGCGCGGTCGGGGCCGAGGGCCACGAACTCCACATGCTTGATGGGGGCGCTGTCGCGCTTGGGGGCGAGCACCAGGGACGCGCCGCGGGTGAGGCCCGACAGCGCCGCGCCCACGCGGTCGAGGGCAGAGTTCATGTCGCCCGCGCGAGGGCCGCCCGAGACGGTGGAGTCGAGGCGCTCGCGGTCCTCCCCGGTCATGGGGCCGACTTCGAGCAGGCCGTCCACGAAGAGGCGCAGGCCCGCCTGGGTGGGGACGCGGCCCGCGCTCACATGCGGGTGGCCGAGGAGGCCCATCTCCTCCAGGTCCTGCATGACGTTGCGGATCGTCGCGGCGGAGACCTGTTCGGACATGCTGCGCGTGAGCGTGCGGGAGCCCACCGGCTGGCCGGAGTCGAGATAGCTTTCGACCACGCGGCGAAACACCTCGCGCGAGCGGTCGTTCATCTCCTCGATCAGGGACGAGCGGTCGGACATGGGTGTGCACGGGCCTCCGGGGTTGGCGGATGTAAGCAAGCGGGGGCGGGGCGTCAACGGGCGGGGTGCGGTTCGGGTTGGTTTCGGGCGGCGGCTCCTGTAGGGGCGGGGCCTGATATTCCACAGGAGATCCCCCATGCGCCCTTCCGGTCGAGCCCTTGACGAGCTTCGTTCCCTGTCCATCGAGCCGGGGATCAACCGGCATGCCGAAGGGTCCTGCCTGATCCGCATCGGGCACACGCATGTGATCTGCACGGCGTCGCTGGAGGAGCGGGTGCCGCCCTTCCTGAAGAACACCGGCAAGGGCTGGGTCACGGCGGAGTATGGCATGCTGCCGCGCGCGACCAACACGCGGATGCGGCGCGAGGTGAAGGACGGCCCCTCCGGGCGGACGCAGGAGATTCAGCGGCTGATCGGGCGGTCCTTGCGGGCTGGCGTGGACCTCGTG
>CADCUU010000476.1 GCA_902805995.1 uncultured Rubellimicrobium sp. | reverse complement strand
CGTAACTGAACTGCCCTCCGACCGCCTGTCGCTCGCCTTTCCCGACGACCCCCGCCGCGCCTATGCCGAAGCCAAGGGCACCCTGGCCGTCACGGTGGCCCCCCCCTCCAAGCGCAGGCTTCAGCCCATCGCCCCCAGCGCCGACTGGCGCGTGGATCTGGCCGAAGGTTGCCCGGCCCATTGCAGCTACTGCTATCTGGCCGGGTCGCTCAAGGGACCGCCCGTGACCCGCGCCTATGCCAACCTGCCCGAGATCTTGGAGGAACTGCCCAAGCACCTAGACCAGGGGACCGTAACCTCCCGGAGCACATCGCGCGCCCAGGAAGGTACCACGTACGAGGCGTCCTGCTACACCGACCCCCTCGCCATCGAGCACCTTACCGGATCGCTCTCCGCGGTCGTCGAGTGGTTCGGGCGATGGGACGCCTCCGCGCAGCTCCGCTTCACGACCAAGTACGACGCGGTCGGCCCCTTGCTGGACCTCCCGCACGGGGGTCGCACGCGGATGCGGGCGTCCATCAACCCCGCGGCCTTCGCCCGGCACGAAGGCGGGACAAGCCCCGTCGCCGCCCGCCTCAAGGCTCTGGCCCGCATGGCCCGCGCGGGTTACCCGATCGGGCTCACCATCGCCCCGATCATCGCCGCGCCAGGGTGGGAGGAGGCGTATCACGGCCTTCTCGCGGATGCCTCCCAGGCGGTCGGCTTCGCGGACGACATCACGGTCGAACTCATCACCCATCGCTTCACCGCGACGTCGAAGGACGTGCTGACCTCGTGGTATCCGGGGTCCGACCTCGACATGAGCGCCGACCGCCGGGCCGAGAAGCGCACGAAGTTCGGCAGCCTGAAGCAGGTCTACGACAGGCCCACCATGGACGCGATCCGCCGCTTCTTTGAGACGGAGGTCGCCCTGGCCCTGCCCCGGGCCCGCATCCTGTACTTCACGTGACTGTCCGGGGTTGAACCGAAGCGTGGCTCGGTTCGTTGAAGGGCCATGTTCGACGCCCCTCCCCAGACCCCCGCCGCCGTCGCGCCCGCCTTCCTTGAGGTGCTGGGACGCTTTGCCCCGGACCGCCCGCCCCTTGTGCTCGGCCATTTCGATGCGGACGGGCTGTCGGCCGCCGCCATACTCGCTCGCGGCCTGTCGAATGCAGGCCGTCCGGCAGAAATCCGCATCATCGGCAAAGGAGAGAATCCCTGGTCCCCGACCATTCGGGCGGAACTGGAGCAGCGCAATCCCGGCGGCCTCCTCGTCACCGACCTTGGCGTGCGGGAGGGGGACATCCTGCCCGGCACGCCCACGGTGCTCGTCGACCACCATGTCCCAACTGGACGCCCGGGCGACGCGACCGTGATCTCCGGCAACGGCTGGTCACCGGAGCCGACGTCATCGCTCCTCGCCTATTGGTGCGCCAAGGCGCTCGGCCCGGCCGACGACCTCCTCTGGCTCGCGGCAATGGGCCTCGTGGGCGACATGGCCGAGGATGCCGGGTTCGCGGAACTCGCTGACGCGCAGAAACGGTTCGGCAAGACGGCGCTTCGAGACGCCGTGGCCCTCGTCAACGCGCCCCGCCGGACGGCCAAGGCCGACCCCTCCCCCGCTCTGACCCTTCTCCTCAGATGCGGCTCGCCTAAGGAACTCATGTCGGGCGACCACCCGGAGACGGAACTCCTGCGGGCCGCCAAGGCCGAGGTGGCCGAGGCTCTGGAGGCCGCCAAGCGTACGCCGCCCCGCATTCAGGGCGACGTGGCGCTGATCCGCTTCGCCTCCTCCTGCCAGATCCACCCGCTGATCGCTCAGGCGTGGCGCTGGCGGCTTCGCGACAAGATCGTGATCGCGGCGAACACCGGCTACCGCGACGGCTGGGTCCACTTCGCCGCCCGCACCGCAAGGCCGGACGACCTGATCCAGTTCCTGGCCAGGCACCGCCCCCCTGGCGCGGGCGAGGAATACGGCAGCGGCCATGTCAAGGCGACCGGGGGGGCCTTGCGGCCCGCTGACTGGAACGCCTTCATAACCGGAC
>CADCUU010000475.1 GCA_902805995.1 uncultured Rubellimicrobium sp. | reverse complement strand
TCATCCTAGTGGACCACGAGGACCGGGAGAACGAAGGCGACCTCGTGATCCCCGCGCAGATGGCGACGCCCGAGAAGATCAACTTCATGGCGACCCATGGCCGCGGCCTCATTTGCCTCAGCCTGACGGGGCAGCGCGTGGACCAGCTCGGCCTGCCGCTGATGGCGTCCCAGAACTCCTCGCGGCATGAAACCGCCTTCACCGTCTCCATCGAGGCGCGGGAGGGCATTTCGACCGGCATTTCGGCGCATGACCGCGCCCGCACCGTCGCCGTCGCCATCGACGCCGCGCGCGGCCCGCAGGACCTCGCCACGCCCGGGCACATCTTCCCGCTGCGCGCCCGCGAGGGCGGCGTCCTTGTCCGCGCCGGCCATACAGAGGCCGCGGTCGACATCTCGCGCCTCGCGGGCCTCAACCCCTCCGGCGTCATCTGCGAGGTGATGAACGAGGACGGGACCATGGCCCGTCTGCCGGAACTCGTGGCCTTCGCCCAGCGGCACGGCCTCAAGGTCGGCACCATCTCCGACCTGATCGCGTACCGCCGCCGCCACGACAACCTCGTCAAGGTCAGCAGCGAGCAGGTCATCGCCTCCGAGTTCGGCGGCGATTGGACCATGCGCATCTACACCGACCAGACCCAGGGCGCCGAGCATATCGCCCTCGTCAAAGGTGACATCGGAGGAGAGGAGCCCGTCCTCGTCCGAATGCACGCCTTCGACCCGCTCCTCGACATCGTGGGCGCCGGGCCCATGGGGCGCGCCCATGAATTCCAGGACGCGATGCGTGTCATCGCCGACGAAGGCCGCGGCGCGGTCGTGTTCCTGCGCGACCTCCAGATGCGCCTCGCGAGCGAGGCCGAGACGTCGCCCCAGACGCTGCGCCAGTATGGCCTGGGCGCGCAGATCCTGTCCTCGCTGGGGCTGTCGCGCATCGTCCTTCTCACCAACAGCCCCAAACCCCGCGTCGTCGGACTGGAGGCTTACGGCCTCGAGATCGTCGGCACCCGCAAGATCGCCGGAGGCGCATGATGGCCGGACCACAGACCCAGGGGCTCGAACGTGGCCGCTTCGACGACACGCCCGCCAAGGTGCTGATCGTCGTCGCCCCCTACTACCGCACCATCGCCGACGCCCTGCTGAGCGGCGCGCGCGCCGAGATCGAGGCCTGGGGCGCCACCCACGAGACCATCGAGGTCCCCGGCGCCCTTGAGATTCCGACCGCCGTCGCCATCGCCGCCCGCCTGGGGGAGTTTCACGCTTTCGTGGCCCTGGGCTGCATCATCCGCGGCGAGACCTCGCACTACGACACCGTGGCCGGGGAGTCCTCCCACGGCCTCACCATGCTCGGGCTTCAGGGGCAGTGCATCGGCAACGGCATCCTGACGGTGGAGAACGAGGAGCAGGCCCGCGTCCGGGCCGAGGATCAGGACAAGGGCGGCGGCGCGGCCGCGGCGGCGCTTCACCTGCTGCGCCTGTCGCGCCGCTTTGCCCGGCCCGAAAAGTCGCTGGGCTTCCGTCTGGGAGTCAAGGAATGAATCCCGATCAGAAGCGCCAGATGCGCTCCGCCGCGCGTCTCTACGCTGTGCAGGCTCTTTTCCAGATGGAGGCCGCGGGCTCCACCGTGGACCGTGTCACCCGCGAGTTCGAGACGCACCGCTTCGGCGAGGTGCAGGATGACGGCGTGGAGATGGCCGAGGGTCATGTGGACCTGTTCCGCAAGATCACCTCGGAGGCCGTGAACCATCAGGCGCGCATCGACCAGATGACCGACCGGGCGCTTGTCGCCAAGTGGCCCATCGACCGGATCGACCCCACCCTGCGCGCGGTCTTCCGCGCCGCCGGGGCCGAGCTCGTGGCCGGCGACACGCCGCCCAAGGTGGTGATCACTGAATATCTGGGCATAACCGACGCCTTCTTCCCAGATGGGAAAGAAAAGGGCTTCGTCAACGCCGTGCTCGACCACATGGCGCGCGAAGCGCACCCTGACGCCCTAGGCGCGCCGCGCCGCGGCTGACCAGCCTATGACCTGCCATGCCTAAGCCGCTCCCGGTTTCTGTCGGGAGCCATTCGGCGTGAGTGAGCGACCCTCGCATCCGCCAGAGCTCTCTGGGTGCGGAGTCTGACCGTCCCTCAGCGGATCTGGCTAAGGCGGATTCTGCCCGCTGCTCAGGACGCCGTTTCGACCGGTGCTGTCTGGTCCATAGGAGTCTTGGCCGGACAGCCCTCCGCTCCACGAGCATGTCGTGCCCCGAAGGCATGCTTCGACCAGGCAGTTCGTCCTGAGTCCAAATTCCCGTCCTGGCCCCCAGTGGCGAAAGCGCTCCACTCGGACCCAGCAACGCTGGCCCCTTGCACCGGTCGGCTCCGGACGCACGGCCCACCTCACGACAGTTTCGCACGCTGGCCTTCACCCGCTCCCTTTGAGGGCAGCCGGGGCGGCCTTGATCCGAATCCTGAAAGGGGGGAAGTGGCGGGAACCGCGGCAACCGTGTGGGTAATGTTTCCCGAGGACCTGTGCATACAGGTGGGCGTCAGGTGATCAGGCCTGGACCTGACCAGAGCCGACTCCCTCGGAGTCATTATAGGCCACTGGAATCGTACCCGTTCACGAGAGGGGCAGAAGCCCGCCACCGAAGAAGCTAGGGGGCCGCTCGGGATCGCGCAAGGGGGCCGCCGCGATTGACCTTGGGGCCCCCGCGAATGACCTCGCCATGGCGGCCCCTTCGCCTCTGCACCCCCCAAAAGTGCCCCTGCGCCGGACTGCTCCCGCACCAGAAGGCGCACGCTCCGCCTCCAGCCCAGTCCCCGCTGTAGCGGCAAAACCACAACGGATTGTCTCCAGCCCGACTTGACCAGGATCAACCCGCGCCGCCGCCCAAGTGCCTAGCAGCACGGTGACACGATCAGACGCCAAAGGCTCCTCCCCATGTTCAAGTCCATCCTTTCCGCCGCTGCCGGGCTCATGCTCCTCGGGGGCGCCGCCTCTGCCGACAGCTTCTACGTCGAGATGCTCAACCGCGGTGACTCCGGCACCATGGTCTTCGAGCCGGCTTTCCTCCACATCCAGCCCGGCGACACGGTGGTCTTCGTCCCGACCGATCCTGGCCACAACGTGGCCTCCCTCGACGGGATGATCCCCGAAGGCGTCGATCACATCGAAAGCGCTATCATGGGCGAGCCGATGCCTGTGACTTTCACCGAGGAAGGAGTCTACGGCCTCGAATGCACCCCCCATTTCGGGATGGGAATGGTCGCCCTGATCCAGGTGGGGACAGCCACCGACAATCTCGACAAGGCGAAGGAGGAGGTTGGCAGCATGCGCGGCCTCGCCAAGCGCCGCTTCACCGATCTGCTCGGCGAAGTCGAGTAAGCGCACCGGGAACCTTCAGGCCCGCACCCAGCTGCTCAGGAGGTCCCCGCCCACATCCTGGGTCCCGGCCAGCCGCAGCCGGGGCACCTCGGCCAGCCGCTCAATCCCCAGCCCGCCGATCATGGCCCGTCCCTCCGCGCCCAGCGCGAGCCCCGCGTGAAAGACCAGCAGTTCGTCCACCAAACCGTCGCGCAGAAGCCCCGCCGCCACCTGCCCGCCGCCCTCGCAGAAAACACGAGTGATCCCCTCGGCTGCCAGCAGCCCCACCGCCACCCCAAGGTCCAGCCCGCCCTCGCCAGCCCTGCCGCGAAGGCACCGCGCACCGACCGTCTCCCAGGCCTCCACCACCTGGGGCCGCGCATCATGCAGCAGCCACAGCGGCACCTCCTTTGCCGTCCGGCCAAGCTGCCCGTTCAACGGCAGGTCCAAACTCCGCGCCAGCACGACCCGCACCGGCTGATGCCTGTTCCCCATGCCACGCACCGTCAGCAGTGGATCATCGGCCCGCGCGGTCCCGCCCCCGACCATCACCGCGTCGTGCCGCGCCCGCATCGCATGGACCATCGCGCGCGACGCAGGCCCCGTGATCCACCGGCTTTCGCCCGACGCCGTCGCGATCCGCCCGTCCAGCGACGCCGCCAGCTTCAACGTCACGAAGGGCCGTCCCTCCGTCACGCGGGCGAGGAAGCCCGCCTGATCCGCCCGCGCCTCAGCTTCCCGCACCCCGGTGACGACCTCGACCCCCGCCGCCCGCAGGATGGCCAAGCCCCGCCCCGCCACGCGCGGGTCCGGGTCCCCCGTCGCCACGACCACGCGCGCCACGCCTGCCGCGACCAGCGCCTCGGCGCAGGGCGGCGTCCGACCATGATGCGCACAGGGCTCCAGCGTCACATAGGCCGTGGCCCTCCGCGCGCCCTCCCCCGCCTGCGCCAAAGCCTGCGTCTCCGCATGGGGCCGCCCGCCATCGGCCGTCCAGCCCCGCCCCAGCACGCGCCCATCCCGGACGATCACGCAGCCCACCGCCGGGTTCGGCCAGACCCGTCCCAGCCCCCGCCGGCCGAGCGACAGGGCCAGCGCCATCCAGCGGTCGTCGCTCACGACAGGAGGCTCACGACTGGGCGCTCACGACTCGGGCGGGTCCTGGGGCCGAAGCTCGGCCATGAAGCGGTCAAAGTCGCCCACCGCCTGGAAGTTCATGTAAACGCTGGCAAACCGCACATAGGCGACCGTGTCGATCCGGGCGAGGCTTTCCATCACGATCTCCCCGATCTGCCTCGACGAGATGTCGGTCTCGCCCATGGATTCCAGCCGCCGCACGATCCCCGACACCATCTGGTCGATCCGCTCGGGCTCGATGGGCCTCTTCTGGAGCGCGATCCGCACCGACCGCTCCAGCTTCTCGCGGTCGAAATCCTCCCGCCGCCCATTGGACTTGAGCACCACGAGGTCGCGAAGCTGCACCCTCTCATAGGTCGTGAACCGCCCTCCGCAGGCCACGCAGAAGCGCCGCCGGCGGATGGCCGCATGATCCTCCGCAGGCCGCGAGTCCTTGACCTGGGTGTCCACGTTTCCGCAGAAGGGGCAGCGCATGGCGGGGTCTCCTGTCCTGCGGCGCAGCATAGAAAGACGCGCAGCCCTTGGGTAGGAGCCTCGTGCCCCCACCCCACGACAGGCCCCACCCGCTGCGGCGGGACGGCCACCCCGCAGAAGGCCCGCCAATAATGCTCCAGCCCCCGCTCCTCGCCCGCCTCAAGACCTGGGCCAAGGCCATCCGCCGCGACGCCCTCGCTCTCTGGATCGCCGCCCGCGACCCCCGGACGCCCCGCGCGGCGCGGCTCCTCTGCGCCGCCATCGCCGCCTATGCGCTCTCGCCCATCGACCTCATCCCCGACGCGATCCCCGTCCTGGGCCTCCTCGACGAGGCGATCCTCCTCCCCCTCGCGATGCTCCTCGTCATCCGCCTGATCCCGCCCGCGCTGATGGCCGAGTACCGCGAGGAGGCCGCCCGCCGCGCCGACCGCCCCATCAGCCGCGCGGGCGCGCTCGCCGTGGTCCTCCTCTGGGCCTCGGGCGCCGCGCTCCTCGCCTGGGTCCTCTGGCCCGCCTGACCTACTCGGCGGGCGGCACGTCCCCGGTCGCGTGCGTGGGCAGGGGTCCCTCGCCTTCCACGCGAGGCAAGCCGATGATGCGCGGCTCCTCCTCACTGTCGGCATCCCCGCTCAGGGCCAGCGTCTTCCCCGTCCGGGCCCCCAGATCCTTAAGCATCTCCACCTGCTTGACGAGGTTGCCGTTCCCCCGCGCGAGCTGCCCCAGCGCCTTGTCATGCGCCTTGCGCGCGTCCTCGATCGCGGTACCCACCCGGCCAAAGCTGTCGATGAACCCGGCCAGCTTGTCGTAAAGCTTGCCCGCCCGCTCCGCGATGGTTTCCGCGTTCTTGTTGCGCTTCTCGACGTTCCATAGATGCTTGACGGTCTTGAGCGCCATGAGGAGCGAGGTCGGATAGGCGAGCGCCACCCCCTTCTCCATCGCATAGGCCGCAATCTCTCCGTCATAGGCCCAGGCCGCGCTCACCGCCCCTTCGATGGGCATGAACAGCAGGACCCAGTCCACCGACCCTTCCACGAGGTCCGCGTAGCCCCGCGCCGCAAGCTCGTCCACGCGGTCGCGAACGTTGCGGGCATGAAGCCGCAGGAACCGCTCTCGCTCCTCCTCCGTCTCGGCGGCGATGGCGTCGGCATAGGCGGACAGCGACACCTTGCTGTCGATGACCAGCGCCTTGCCGCCCGGCATGTGCAGCACCACGTCGGGCCGCCGCCGGTCGCCTTCCTCGCCCGTGCGGCTCGCCTGAACCTCGTAGTCCACGTCCCGCCGGTAGCCCATCAACTCCAGGTAGCGCTCCAGCTGCGCCTCTCCCCAAGCCCCCTGCCGCTGCTTGTCGCCCTTGAGGGCGCGGGCCAGGTTCGCGGCATCCTGGCTCACCGCCTGCGTCTGGGCCTGAAGCGCCACGACCTGCTGCGCCAGAAGCGCGCGGTCCTTGTCCGCCTCCTGATGGACGGCCCGCAGCTCCGTCTCGAACCGCCCCACCTGCTCGCGGAACGGCGTCAGAAGCTCCGTGAGCTTGGCCTGATGCGACTCCGAGAACTGCGTTCCCGTCTCCCTCAGCGTCGCCGCCGCGAGCGCCTGGAACTCCTTGGTCATCTCCTCCCGCAGGCCCGCGAGCCGCAGCACCTCCCGCTCTGCCGAGGCTAGCCTCTCGTCGCGCTCGGACTGGAGCTTGGCGTGATCCTTGCCGAGTTTCGAGAACTCCTCCTCCACCGACCGCAGCCGCTCCGAGACCCGGGCCCCCTCTTCGCGCTGCGCCTGCAACGTCTCGGCCTGGTCGGCCCGCAGTCGCTCGATCAACGCCTCCAGCCGCTCGACCGCCTCCTCCGCCTTGGCGCAACTCGCCTTAGCCTCCGCGCAGCGCCCCTCCGCCGCCCGATGCGCCTCGCGCACCGTCTCCAACTCGTGCCGCCCCTGCGCGATCAGACCGTCCCGCTCCGCCAAGAGCCGCGCCTGCCCCGCCCCTTCGGCCCGCGCGACCTGCGCCTCGGTCCGCGCCGCCTCGGCCTCCGCCCGCAGCCCCGAGCACTCCGCCTTGGCGGAGCGCCAGCCGAGCAGCGCCACGACCGAAAGCAACAGGAGCGCGGCCGAAGCCATGAGCAAAATCGTCAACGTGTCGAGCACCACGGCCTCCGGAACGAACCGCCCCAAGGGTCGCGGCTCCCCCCGGACCCGTCAAGCGCTAGCGGAGCGACGCGACCCGCCGCCGACCCGCAGGCCACAGCGGGACGCCCGATCTCGGGGACAAGGCCAACCCTTGAAACGAAAAAGGCGCCCCTCAGGGCGCCCTTCCGTCTTACTGGTCCAAGAAGCTTCGCAGCTTCCTGCTCCTGCTCGGATGCTTCAACTTCCGCAGCGCCTTGGCCTCGATCTGGCGGATTCGCTCGCGCGTCACGCTGAACTGCTGGCCCACTTCCTCAAGGGTGTGGTCCGTGTTCATCCCGATGCCAAAGCGCATCCGCAGCACCCGCTCCTCGCGCGGGGTCAGCGACGCCAAGACCCGCGTCGTCGTTTCCTTCAGGTTCTCCTGAATGGCAGAGTCGAGCGGCAGGATCGCGTTCTTATCCTCGATGAAGTCGCCAAGCTGCGAATCCTCCTCGTCCCCGATCGGGGTTTCGAGGGAGATCGGCTCCTTGGCGATCTTCATCACCTTGCGGACCTTCTCCAGCGGCATCTGGAGCTTCTCGGCCAGCTCCTCCGGGGTCGGCTCGCGGCCGATCTCGTGGAGCATCTGGCGGCCCGTGCGGACGAGCTTGTTGATCGTCTCGATCATGTGGACCGGGATGCGGATCGTCCGGGCCTGGTCCGCGATGGACCGCGTGATCGCCTGACGGATCCACCAGGTCGCGTAGGTGGAGAACTTGTAGCCGCGCCGGTACTCGAACTTGTCCACGGCCTTCATCAGGCCGATGTTGCCTTCCTGAATAAGATCAAGGAACTGCAATCCGCGGTTCGTGTACTTCTTCGCGATGGAGATCACGAGGCGCAGGTTCGCCTCGACCATCTCCTTCTTGGCCTGCCGGGCTTCCTTCTCGCCCTTCTGGACCTGGGCCACGATGCGGCGGAATTCGGAGATGTCCACGCCGACATACTGGCCGACCTGGGCCATCTCGCCGCGCAGCTCCTCGATCTTGTCGCGCGACCTCTCCAGCAGCATCTGCCATCCGCGCCCGGCCTTCTGGCCCATCCGGTCGAGCCAGGCCGGATCGAGCTCCGCGCCCCGGTACTCGTCGATGAACTCGCGCCGGTTGATGCGCGCCTGGTCGGCGAGCTTCACCATGGCGGAGTCGATCGTCATGATCCGCTTGTTGATGCCGTAAAGCTGGTCGATCAGCGCGTCGATGCGGTTCGTGTGCAGGTGAAGCGAGTTCACCAGCGCCACGATCTCGCTGCGCAGCTTCTGGTACGTGTCCTCGTCGGCCTTGGAGAAGGTCGCGTCCTCGTTCAGCGTGGCCGACATGCGGGCGTCCTGCATGTCCGACAGCATCCCGAAGTCCCGCGCGATAACCTCGAGCGTCTCAAGGACACGCGGCTTCAGCGTGGCCTCCATGACTGCAAGGCTCATGCTGGACTGATCATCGTCCTCGTCGTCGTCCTCACGGGCGATCTCGTTACCGTCCGCGTCGAATTCGGGACCGGAGGAGCGCGCCTTGGGCGCCATCCCGTCGGCATCTACCAGCGGCTCAAGCCCCTGCTCGTCACCGAGCTGGTTGCCGAAGGTGGCCTCCAGATCGATCACGTCGCGCAGCAGGATGTCCTCGGACAGCAGCTCGTCGCGCCAGATCGTGATGGCGTGGAACGTCAGCGGGCTCTCGCAGAGGCCCGCGATCATCGTGTTCCGGCCCGCCTCGATCCGCTTGGCGATGGCGATCTCGCCCTCGCGCGACAGGAGCTCCACCGAGCCCATCTCGCGCAGGTACATCCGCACCGGGTCGTCCGTGCGGTCGAGCTTCTCCGTCTCGGCCCCGGCCAGCGCCACGTCGCGGTTGCCGCCCACGACGGCGACCTCACGCGAACCCTGGTCCTCCTCGACCTCCTCGGATTCCTCGTTCTCGGTGACCTGGATGCCCATCTCCGAGAGCATGGACATCACGTCCTCGATCTGGTCGCTCGACACTTGGTCGGGCGGCAGGACGGAGTTCAGCTGGTCATAGGTGATGTAGCCGCGCTCGCGCGCGTCGGCGATCATCTTCTTGACCGCCGCCTGGCTCATGTCGAGCGAGATGTCCCCGTCGTCGGCGTCGTCCTTGGGGTGGTCGTCGTTGTCCTTGGCGGCCATGCGGGGCTCCCTCGGGTCGGGGGTGATTCGTGACTGATTCGGTAGTGCGGACGTTTTTCGAATCAATGCAAGGCGGGGGTGATTCGCAACCGGCTAAATTTCCGCTCCGGCTCTTGCCATGTGGGCTCAAGCCGCGGCAGCGTCAAGCGCGCGGCCCACGCCCGCTGCGCGAAAAGTCGATCTGCGACAGAACGCGCTGCTGGTGCTCCTTCTCATCCTTGTCGAGCGCCAAGCCGTTCGGCGCCACCACGACCTCGCGCGTATCCTCGGTTTCCTTGCGCCGGGTGACGTCCACCTGAGCCGCCGCCTGCCCCAGCCTGCGGGTCAGCCACTCGTCGTTGGCCTCGGGCGCGTCCTCCATCCCCTCCTGCAGCGCGACCCGGTGCCCCGCCCGCGCCGCGAGATCCCCAAGCAGCGTGCCGATGCTCTGGCGCGCAAGGTCGAGGTCGTCGGGGCGCCGCAGAGCCGGAAGGATGCGGATATGCGGTGCCGCAAGGAGCCCGTCCAGCCGCTCGGGCCCCACATCGCGCCCGACGCGCTCGCGCAGCCCGTCGTCCCCGGCATGGCGCAGGATCGCGTCCCGCAGATCCGCCAACCCGTCGCCAAGCCCATCCAGGCCCTCAAGGTCGTGGGCGAAGTCCGGGACCAGCGCGGGCACGACGACGAGGATGGCCATCACCGCCTGCCGCAGCTGGTCCTCAGGCTCCACGATTCCGGCCACGAGCGGGCTCGCCTTGGCGGACGGTGTCGCGGGCAGCGGCGCGCCCTTGGGCCGCCATGTCGTGCGCTTCGACTCCCGCCCCTTCGGCCCCCAAAGCTGGAAGCGAAGCTCCTTGATCTCTTCGCCGTAATGCCGCCGGATCGAGGGGTCCTTGATCGCCCCGATGGCCTCGCGCAGCGTCTTGTCCAGCGCGGCCTTCCGCTCGGGGCTGTCGAACACCTTGCCCTGGGTCTCGCGCTCCCACAGCAGCCGCACCATCGGCTGCGCCTCGTCCAGCACGGCCTGCATCGCCGGCGCGCCCCTGGCCTTGATCAGCTCGTCCGGGTCCTGCCCCTGGGGGAGCAGCGCGAACCGCAGCCCCTTTCCGGCCTCCAGCCGCGGCAAAGCGAGGTCGATCACCCGCATCGCCGCCCGCAGCCCCGCCGCATCGCCATCGAGCGCCACCACCGGCTCGTCATGGATGCGCCACAGCAGCGATAGCTGCTCCTCGGTCACGGCGGTCCCGAGCGGCGCCACCGCCCCGGCGAATCCCGCCTCCACCAGCGCGATCACGTCCATGTAGCCCTCGGCCACGATGAGCCGGGCACCCTTGCCGCAGGCCTCCCGCGCGGGGCCGTGGTTGAACAGGTTCCGCCCCTTGTCGAACAGCGGCGTCTGCGGCGAGTTCAGGTACTT
>CADCUU010000474.1 GCA_902805995.1 uncultured Rubellimicrobium sp. | reverse complement strand
GCCGGTGGCGATGTAGCCGAGGTTGCCCCAGGTCCAGGTGGCGTTCGGGACGGGCGTGTGGGTCAGGAAGCCCTTGGGCTTGTCCACGCCGTTGCCGGTCACGAAGGCGGCGGATTCGGCGCGGGCGAAGCGTTCCGCGATGCGGGTGGCGAGCCAGGATTCGACGTCGAAGGCCGCGTCGTCGAGGAGCCGCTGCGAGGCCTTGGGCTGGGCGGCGAGCTCGTGGACGGGGATGGAGATCTTTTCGAGGGTGCCGGTCGCCGCCTCGCCCGCCGTGCCGGTCTCGGTCGCCCAGCCGGAGCCGATGTCGCCCCGGTCGATCAGCACGTCGAGCGAGCCGCTGTCCACGGCGACGACGGAGGCGATGGAGCGGATGGAGGCAGTGGAGCCAAGGATCGCGCGGATCGTCTCAACGGTCTGGGGGGCGACGAGGACGCCGCCATCGGCGGCCACGGCAGTGGAGAGGGCCTTGCCCTCAAGCCCGCGGAAGCCCGCGTCGTCGCCGGAGCGCAGGTAGGCGTCGAAGGCCTTGTGGTGCGGCGCGTCGAGGGGCTCGCCCGACAGCATGGGGCGCTGGGCGGCGTGGGTCATCTTGGCGGAAAGCTTGGTCATTCTGTCGTCCTGCTGTTGAAGCCTGGTGGAAACATCGTCGGCGAAGCCCCTGAACTCGCTCAGGAAGCCGGTCACGGCGGTCTTGATCTCGTGGGGGGTCTCACGGGACGGGGACAGATCTTCCCCGGCCCGAGAACTGGTCTCGGGGGTGGTCATGCTGGTGGTCCTTTGGAGGTTAGCGGATGGAGGTCCTGAGCCGGGCGCGGGCGTTTCGCGCGGCGGCCTCAAGGTCTTGGAGCAGCGCGGCGTCGCCCTTGGCGGACAGGCGGGCGCTGCGGAGCATCGGGAAGGTCACGAGGGACACCTCCCAGAGCTCGAGTTCGAGAAGGCGGCGCTTTCCTCCCGCGCCCTTGCTGGCGCGGAGGGTGCGGTAGCCGATGCTGAGGCCGTCGATGGCCCCGGCGCGGACAAGGGCGGCGGCTTCGCGTCCCTTGTCCACATCGGCAAGAATGCGGCCCCGGACGTAAAGACCGCGGTCGTCCTCGCGCACCTCGTCCCAGATGCCGATGGGCTGGGCGGGGTCGTGCTGCCAGAGCATCTTGACGGTGCCGCCCTCGGCCTTGAGGCGGGCCAGCGAGGCGGCATAGGCGCCGCGTTCGACGATGTCGCCGCCCTGGTCGAGAGCGCCCCAGAGCGAGGCGTGGCCCGCGACCGTCACATGGTCGGCGGTGGCCGTGACAGTGGGGGCGAGCGGGTGGAGCTTGGTCCCGAGCGGGGTCACGAGGTCACCTTCAGGATGGACAGGACGGCGTTGACGAGGATCGCGCCGACGACCCCGTAGACGGTGAGCCAGAGGCGCTTTTCGAGGCGGTCCATGATGCCCTCGATCTTGGAAAGGGCGGCGTGGAGCTGGGCGAACTGGACCTCGGTCAGGCGCTCCTGCGCGTCGATGCGCAGGCCGGGGGCGCAGAAGAAGCGGCGGTCGTCACTGGCCATCGGGGGCCTCCTGCGGGGGCAGGCCCAGGAGGGCGCGTTTTTCGGCGGGGCTCAGGAAGGAGGCGGAGCCGATGCGGCGCCACTGGGCCTCACGCTCGGGACCGAGAGCGGGGATGCCGTCGAGGTCAGGGGAGAGGGCGATGCGTTCGCCGGTGAAGTCCGACAGCCAGTCGCTGATCGCCTGCGTGACGCGGGTGGCGAGCGGCAGGACCGTCAGGCGGACGAAGGCGCGGTTGGCCTCCTGGTAGTTCGCGTAAGTTGCGTCGCCGGGGATGCCGAGGATCATGGGGGGCACGCCGAAGGCGATGGCGATCTCGCGGGCGGCGGCTTCCTTGGTCTTCTGGAACTCCATGTCGGAGGGGGAGAATCCCATGGGCTTCCAGTCGAGGCCGCCTTCGAGGAGCATGGGACGGCCCGCGTTGCGGGCGCCCTGGTGCTGGGCCTCCATCTCCGCCACGAGGCGGTCGAACTGGTCGGGGGACATCGTGGCGCCCTG
>CADCUU010000473.1 GCA_902805995.1 uncultured Rubellimicrobium sp. | reverse complement strand
GTTTGCGCCGGCACTTTGCTCTAGCAGGACCTCGTGGACCTCTGTTCGGTCAGGATGCGCGCCCTGTCGCAGAGCAGTCAATCGTCCGACTTCTGGGATCCGTTGCCACTTCGGCCCCGTTCCTGTCGACCAAGGATATTGAGCCAAGGATCATACGGCGCAAGGAGCTGCACTGTGTTTAAGATGCCCGCGTCGGCGAAAGCATGCTAGCATCTGCAGAAGGAGCTGTCGTCGCATGGAAGTGAGCCTGGCAGGCAAATCGGTGCTGGTAACCGGCGCCGCTAGCGGGATCGGTGAGGCAGTGGCCCGTTTAGCCGTCTCAGCCGGCGCGCGCCTATTGCTGACCGACAGGTTCGCAGACGGGATCGAACGAGTCGCGTCCGAACTCAACTCGGCGTCCTTGGTGGCAGACCTTCTCGACCCCAAGGCGCCCAAGTCCATTGCAGCGGCAGCCCGGGCGCAACTTGGCACTATCGACGGACTGGTTAATGCCGCGGGCCTCACCACCCGCGCGGACTTCCGCACCACCACGCCCGAGGTCTGGGATCAGCTCTTCGCGATCAATGCCCGCGCACCGTTCTTCCTAATGGCTGAGGCGCTGGCCGATATGACCTCGCGAGGGGCGAGTGGGGCCATTGTCAACATCCTGTCCATGAACGCCCACTGTGGCGGCGCGGATCTAGCCGTTTACGCGGCGACCAAGGGGGCGCTGCTCACGCTCACGAAGAACGCCGCTCATGCCTACCGACATGAACGCATCCGCGTGAATGGGATCAACCTCGGCTGGACCGACACACCGGCCGAGCGGGTAATGCAGTCCGAGACGCTGGGTAAGGGGGCAGGCTGGCTGCAGGAGGCTGCAGCCGGGATGCCGCTTGGGCGGCTTTTGCTGCCCGAGGAGGTGGCACGGCTCGTGGTGTTCCTGCTGTCGGACGCCTCGGCTCCAATGACGGGCGTGGCCCTGGACTTTGAGCAATCGGTGACCGGTGCGCCGCGCTGATAGCCCTGCTGTCAGCGTTTAAGAGTGCTTTGTTGCGGTGTTGCTCGAACGGCAGGACCGGCTGTTCAGCCGAAGTGCAAAGGCCGCGTGCTTCGTTCCCGACCATCCGGATGAAGTGGCTATGGGCTCCATCATCCACCTCGCGATGCAAGCCGGAGTTCCTCGAGCCGCTGTTACCCGCTTCGCCCAGGAACTGGGGCTATCCGTCTTCCCGACCTCCAGCAAGTCGTCCGCGAGCGGCTTCTCGGGCTCCGCCCGAGTTTCGTGAATCAATTCTCTGGGCTTGCCGCAGGGGCCGACACCTTAGGGGGGCCGATCTCTACAGGCCCAGGCGAGTCTTCGACAGTTTGCAACAGGCGGCGCTAGGCTTCCTGTTGCAGATAGCGGAAAGCCTAGACCGGACCGAGCAGGACGACTTTGTGACAGCGCTTGCGACCTGCGAAGCAATGCACATCTCAGCCGCGCGAGGTGCGATCGGGATCGGAGCCTATGCCATCTATGGCCTGGCCAGATCGGGCAAGCGAGCGCATCACCTCGACAACCTGGTTGCCTTGTAGGTTGAGCAGCTGACGGCCATGGGCCCGCCCGTGAGCTTCTCGTGCTTACCTTCGACGACTACACGCCGGCATGCGTAGTTGTCGAGCCGCGCGGCTGAGCCGGGGCGCACCTCATTAGCCGTCACCAACAACGAACTTAGCCCCTCGCGCCCTTCCCGGCCCATGGCCCGTTTGTGAAAGAAATCGCGGCTAGGGTACTCTCGATCGCAAGTTTCGGCCGCCGTTCTTTGCCCGCCGCTCAGCGTCAGCTTGGGCGACCGGATGAGGCATTGAACAACGTTTGCGCGCTGACCGGCCGTGAAAATATCCTTGCAGGCAGTTGCGTGGGACGCGAGGGTCTGGGGCGGGGGAGGGGCCATATGGTAGGCGTAAGATTCGACTTCTCGGGAGCCGAGGTGCTGGTGATTGGAGCGAGCCGGGGCGGCATTGGCGCATCTATCGCGCGAGCTTTCCAAGAGGCCGGCGCCCGCGTCACGATCACCGGGGCGGAGGCCGAGCCGGCTGAAGAAGACCGAGAGCGCTTTCCCTATGTGCAGCTCGACGTGACCGACGGCGCGGCCGTGCAGGCGCTGGCCGAGGCGACGCCCCGGCTCGACGTCCTCGTCAACGGTGCGGCGATCACCCGCCGCGGGGAGGAGATGGAGCCATTGTTCTTCGCCAAGGTGGTGGACGTGAATCTCCACGGGACCTTTCGCACCGCGCTGGCTTTTCATCCGCGGCTCGCGGAAAGCCGGGGGTCGGTGGTCAACATCGCCTCCATGTACGCGACCTTCGGCAGCCCCCAGAACCCGGCCTACGGCGCCTCCAAGGCTGCAGTGCAGCAACTCACCCGCTCGCTCGCCATCGCTTGGGCGCCGAATAGCATCCGGGTCAATGCGGTGGCGCCAGGCTTTGTTGTCACCGAGCAGTCGGCCCGCAGCCGGCAGGATCCAGTCCATGTCGCCAATGTAGAGGCTCGCACCCCGATGCGACGCTGGGGCCACCCAGGGGACTTGGTCGGGCCGGTGCTGTTCCTAGCCTCCCCGGCCGCAGCCTTTATGACGGGGACCTGCCTCGCCGTGGATGGAGGGTATTCAGTTGTCTGAGGGAATCGGGGCCGCGGTCATCGGGACGGGCTTTATTGGCACCGTCCACCTTCAGACCCTCCGGCGACTCGGCATCCGGATCGCGGGCGTGCTCGGGTCGAGCGAGAGGCGGGGCGCGGAGCGCGCGCAGGCTCTCGGCGCGCGCGCATTCGCGTCGCTTGACGCCCTTCTGGCGGACCCAGGGGTGGACGTCGTCCACGTCACCTCGCCAAATCACCTCCACTTCGCCCAAGTCCTGGCGATCCTTGGCGCGGGCAAGCACGTCGTGTGCGAAAAGCCCCTAGCCATGACCGCGACAGAGGCGGCCGAGATGGTCGTGCGGGCCAGGGTGGCCGGCCGCATCGCGGCGGTCTGCTACAACACGCGCTTCTACCCTCTTAACCAGCAGGCCCGCGGTATGGTGAGGATAGGCGAGTTGGGCGAGGTGCGCCTCGTCACTGGTCACTACCACCAAGATTGGCTCGCCAAGGAAAGTGACTGGAACTGGCGGCTCACCCCTGAAGTGGGCGGGGCGCTGCGTGCCGTGGGCGACATCGGCACCCACTGGCTCGACCTGACCTCCTATATCGCAGGCATAGAGCCGTCCGAGGTCTTTGCGGACCTCGCCATCTTCATCTCCGAGCGCGACCGCCCCATGGGGCCGGCCGAGACCTTCTCGCGCTCGGCAGGTGCGACAGAACGGGTGCGCATCAGGACCGACGATGCTGGTCTGATCCTGCTGCGCTACCCGAATGGCGCGCGCGGTTCCCTGACCGTGAGCCAAGTGAGCCACGGCCGAAAGAACTGGATGACGTGGGACATCTCGGGATCCGAGGCCTCGGCCGCCTGGGAGTCCGAGACGCCCGAGCGGCTCTGGATAGGGCACCGCGACGGACCGAACGGCCTCATGACCCGGGACCCCTCTCAGATGAATGCGCTGGGTGCCGGCGCCGCGACGCTGCCCGGGGGCCACGTGGAGGGATTTGCCGACACCTTCGCGGCGCTCTTCCGTCAAGTCTACCGCGACGTGGCCACTGGGGGCCGACAGTCGGACTCGGCTTGGGCGACCTTCGAGGACGGCTATGCTGAGATGCGGCTATGCGACGCCATCCTGCAAAGCGCGGGCGAGGGTCGCTGGATATCGGTACCCGCATGAGGAGGACGCCATGAAGCTCGGCTTGCTGACTGCCCCTTTCCCGGACCGCGATCTCCTGGAAGTCGCCGACTGGGCCGTCTCCGTAGGCTTCGAATGCCTCGAGATCGCTTGCTGGCCAAGCCAGGGCGGCGAAGCACGGCGATATGCCGGCACGTCGCACATCGACGTGGCAAATCTGTCGGACATACAGGCTGGCGAGATCATGGCGGCGCTCAGGGAGAGGGGCCTGATCGTCTCGGGCCTCGGCTATTATCCGAACCCGCTCCACGCCGATGCGGTCCACCGCGAGAGGGTGATCGGCCATCTCAGACACGTCATCGAGGCGGCCGCGCGCATGCAGGTGCTCGTGGTCAACACCTTCGTTGGTGGCGACCAAGCCCTGAGCCTGGAGGAGAACTGGACGAGGGCCGAGGCGATCTTTCCCGACATCGTAGGCTATGCGCGGGCGCATGGCGTGACCCTCGCCTTCGAGAACTGCCCGATGATCTTCAGCCACGACGAATGGCCGGGGGGGCACAACATCGCCTACTCGCCCAAGATCTGGCGGCGTATTCTCGAATGGGAGGGGGTGGGGATGAACTACGACCCTTCTCACCTCGTCTGGCAGATGATCGATCAGGGCCGCTTCATCCGCGAGTTCGGCTCCTGCATGGCCCATGTTCATGCCAAGGACCTCCAGATCGATCGCGACGGCCTTTACGAGAATGGCATCATGTCGCTCGGCATGGGCTGGCAGGTGCCACGAATGCCGGGGCTCGGGGAGGTGGACTGGCCCATGACCTTTCGCGAGCTGACCCGCGCGGGCTATGACGGGCCCGTCGTGATCGAGCACGAGGATCGCCGCTACGAGGGTACCGAAGAGAACGTCCAGCGCGGATTCCTGTTGGCCCGAGACGTGCTTCGGCCTTACGTCAAGTGAAACAAAAAAACACTCAGGGAGGATCACCATGAACGGATTGCATCGGGGCGCGGCCTTAGCCGCGCTGCTCACAGGCTTGGGCGGAATGGCCGGGGCCCAGGACATGTACACGATCGGCATCTCCAACACCGTCCAGGGCAACGGCTGGCGCGAGGAGATGATCTGCGCGATGAAGGCGCAGGCGCTCGACAGCGGCATGGTCGAGAGCCTCAATATCGCCCACCGCAACACCGACGCCTCTGGTCAGCTCGAAGACATCCGCAACCTCATCCAGGCCGGCGTGGACGCCATCGTGGTGAACCCCGCCAACCCCGAGGGGATCAACGACGCCATTAAGGAAGCCACAGACGCGGGCATCGTCGTGGTGGCTGTGGACCAGGCCGTGACCGAGCCTTCGGCCTACGTCATCTCGAACAACCAGGAGGAGTACGCCTATCTCGGCGCCAAGTGGCTCTTCGAGCAACTCGGCGGCGAGGGTGACGTGGTTTACATGCGCGGCGCGGCCGGCGCTTCGGCCGACGACGACCGGCATCGGGGCTTCCAGCGCGCGTTGGAGGAGCATCCCAATGTCAGCGTGGTGCAGGAAGTCTTCACCGGTTGGCAGCAGGACCAGGGCAAGCAGCAGATCCTCGACCTAATCTCGGCGGGCATCCCGTTCGACGGCGTCTGGACGAGCGGGATCGACAACGTGATCGTGGATGCATTGGTCGAATCCGAGGTGCCGCTGGTGCCGGTGGTGGGCGCGGATAATGCGGGCTTCGTGGGCCAACTCTTGGGCGTGGAAGGGCTGCAGGGCGCAGCGGTGACCAACCCCGGCTCCATCGGCGGCGCGGGCGTCGCGCTGGCTCTCCAGATCCTACAGGGCCAGATCCCCGCCGAGCAGACGGTGCTCGTTAACCCCGAGGTCTGGGACAACACCACCGAGGAGGGCCGCGCCAAGCTGGAGGCGGCGCAGAACCCCGACCTCGATCCCGAATGGCCTGTCAGCGTGTCCATTGCGGATTGGACGACCTACGACATTGAAGAGATCATCGCCTGCAAGGGTCCGGGCGAGTGACTGGCCACGGCCCCTGGCCGTGTGCCCAGGGGCCGACTCTCGAAACGCAGGTGGACCTCTCATGACGACGGCTCTCGAGCCGCCCATTCTCGACGCCCAGGGCATTCAGAAGCGCTTCGGCGCCGTTGTGGCGCTCCGCGACGCACGTCTCACCGTGCGCCGGGGAGAAATAGTCGCGCTGATGGGCGCCAACGGAGCCGGGAAGTCCACGTTCGTGAAGATCCTCACCGGCGCTCTTCGGCCTGACGGCGGCATGGTCCAGCTGCGGGGGGAGGAGGCTAGCTTCTCCACGCCGGCCGCTGCGAGGCGGGCCGGGATGATCCCGGTCTACCAGGAGCCGTCACTGATCCCCGACCTCGACGTGGCCGACAATCTCCGCCTGGGCGACACGCCCCGCGAATCCTTCTTGCGCTGGGTGTCCGAACTCGGCGTCGCGGGGCTCAGGCTCGACGACCGGATCCGCGACCTGCCCTTGGCCACCCTGCGCATCCTTGACCTCGCCCGCGCGCTGGCGGCAGAGCCGGACCTCCTCCTGCTCGACGAGATGACGGCCGCGCTGCCTACGGACCTCGTGGAGCGAGTGCTGCGCGTCGTCCGCGCCCAAGCGGATGCCGGCCGCGCCGTCATCTACATCTCGCACCGCTTCCCTGAGATCGCCGCGCTCTGCGACCGCGCCACTGTGCTGCGCGACGGCGCCACTGTCGGGGACCTACCCATCAAGCCGGGGGTCGAGGATCGGGCGGTGGAGCTCATGCTCGGCACCGCGCTCACCCGGCAGGCTGCCCGCGCGGCCGGGGCGCCGCCTCCGATCCCCTCCGGACCCGCGCGCCTGTCGGTCGCGCAGCTTGCTGTCGGACCAAAGCTCGGACCCGTGAGCTTCGAACTGCGCAAGGGTGAGGTGCTTGGCGTCGTCGGGCTTGAAGGGCAGGGGCAGGACGAGCTCTTCGAAGCCTTGGGCGGGCTGCGTCGCGCGACCGGCGGCTCCATCGAGGTCGAGGGTAGGCGGCAGGCGTTCGGACACCCCGCCGACGCCATCGCAGCGGGGCTGAGCCTCGTGCCCGGCGACCGGGCGCATGCGCTCCTCATGGCGCGCTCGGTTCGCGAGAACATCGCTCTACCATCCCTTGCCCACCCACGGCGATGGGGGGCGACACAGATGCGCGAAGAAGCGGCGCGGGTCGGGAGAGCCATCGAGCGGCTCCAAATCGACACGCGCGCGCAAGGGGAGGTGCGTCGTCTGTCGGGCGGTAACCAGCAGAAGGTGACGATCGGCCGCTGGATCGCGGAAGGCTCGCCCACGCTCCTGCTCTTCGACCCCACGCGGGGCATCGACGTGCGCACCAAGGCGCAGATCTATGCGCTTGTGCGCGAACTCGCGGGGCAGGGCGCCTCGATCCTCTACTATACCTCGGAACTCGCCGAGGTGCCGCTGACCTGCGACAGGGTCCTCGTCATCTTCGGCGGCCGTGTGGTGGACGTGGTGCCAGCAGACGAGGCGACAGAGGAGCGGCTCATGCGTTCGGCCCACGGGCTCGCCGGGGTCCAAGCCTGATGCGCGCCGTTCGCCGCAACGGATGGACGCTCGGGCTCGCGCTCCTGCTCGCTGCGCTTCTCCTGCTCACCAAGCTAATCCAGCCGTCCTTCGGCGCCTCGGGCCTCGACTCGCTCGGACGAGCGGCGCTGCCCTTCGCCTTCGCTGTGGCGGCCATGTCCGTCGTCGTGATCGCCGGGGGCATCGACCTGTCCGTAGCGTCCATGATGGCGGTCGCGGGGGTCACGGCCGCGCGGCTCATGGAGGGGATCGACGGGGCCATGGCAATCCCCGTGGTCCTCCTCGTGCTCCTGATCGGGGCGGTCATGGGGGCCGTCAACGGCCTCCTGATCGTCTGGACCCGATTGCCCGACATTGTCGTGACGCTGGGGATGCTCTTCGTTTGGGAAGGGACGGCGCTCCTGATCCTGAATGCGCCAGGGGGCGCCGCGACGCCCTGGCTGCGCCAAGCGATCTTGGGTCCGCTCGTCCTCCCAGTCATCCCCGAGGCGGTGACCGCCCTGATCCCGAGGTCGCTCTTGGTCCTGGCGATCATCCTGGCTCTGATCTGGCTGCCTCTGCGGCGCTCCAAGCTTGGCCTGTCGATCTACGCAGTGGGCTCGGATGCCACGGCCGCCTTCCGCTCGGGCGTGGCGGTCGGCCGCACGCGCGTGGCGGCCTATGCCATCGCGGGGGTGCTCGCCGCATTCGGGGGGCTCTCGCTGACGCTGGCGACGGGGAATGGCGAACCTATTCCGGGCCCCTACCTCCTGGCGGCTGTGGCCTCGGTGGTCTTGGGCGGAGTCGCTCTCACAGGCGGCAAGGGTGGGCTCCTTGGCCCGGTCCTCGCGGTCTTCATCCTGCGCACCCTCAGACTCGACCTCACGCTCCTTTCGGTGGACCCTAACGTGACCACCATCATCGAGGGCACCATCCTCGCGCTGATCGTCATGATGGGGGGCCTCCTGGCCATAAAGGAAAAACGCGCATGAGCATGGCCGAGACCCGTCCCCGCAGGGCCGCGCGCCTGGGCCGCGTCCTTGCGGACAACCCCACGCTGATCCTGATCGTCCTGTTCCTGCTCCTCGTCGGGGTGCTCGAGTTCATGCAACCGGGGATCGTGAGCGCCCGCTGGGCGGGAAACACGGTCAAGTTCGCTATCCCCCTCGCCATGCTCGCGGCCTGCCAGACCATGACCATGCTCACGGGCGGCATCGACATGTCCGCTGGCGCCGTGGCGACGATCTCGGCCTTCGTGGTCGCGACCCAGACGCCGCTTCTCGGGCCGGGGCCGGCGATGATCGTGGCGCTCCTGCCAGGTCTCCTCCTTGGCCTGGTCAATGGCCTGGGCGTGGGCATCTTCCGCGTCCACCCCCTCATCATGACGCTGGCCACCAGCCTCATCGGCATTGGCTGCCTCCAAGTCTACCAGCGGAGCGTCATCGCCAGCGGCTCGGTCGTGCCCCCAGTCCTCGAATGGCTGGGCACCGGCCTGACATGGGGCTTTCCCAACGCGCTTATGGTATTTGTCCCCTTCGCCGCCCTGATCCTCTGGGCCGAGAAGCGGACGGGCTTCGGCCGGCTGCTCTATGCCGTGGGCGCCAACGAGGGTGCCGCCCGGATGTCAGGCGTGCGGACCTGGCAGGTCTATCTCGCGCTCTACGGCGTTTCGGGCCTCGTCGCGGCGATTGCGGGTCTCCTTTATGTGGGCCTCATCAAGGCGCCGTCCCTGTCGCTAGCGCTCCCGCTCCTCCTCCCCTCCGTCGCGGCGGCGGTGATCGGCGGCACCTCAATTTTCGGCGGTCGCGGCGGCTTTGCCGGCGCGATTGTCGGCGCGCTGATCCTGCGGGTTATCGAGACGCTCCTCCTCCTGACTCGCATGCCTGAGGGGATGCGCACCATCCTCTTCGGCCTCATCATCATCGTCGTCACTACAGCTTATATCCGCTTCACGGGGCGGGACTGACCCAAGGGAGACCACATGGCATATCGAGTCGTCGGGATCAGCTTCGACCACATGCACATGGGCGACCTGCTGCGAATGACGCACGAGCACCCCGAGGCCGAGATCGCTGGCATCTTCGACCCGGACCGCTCACGAATGCAGAGCGCCATCGGGGCCTTCGGCATCCCCGAGGCTCGCGTCTTCACCGACCTCGAAGACTGCCTCTCGATGACCCGGCCCGATCTTGCTATCCTCTGCGCTGCCACGGCCGAGCATGCTAGTTACACAGAACGTCTGGCGAGGCACGGCGTCAACGTAATGGTCGAGAAGCCCTTCGCAGCCTCCATTTCTGACGCTCGCCGGATGATCGCAGCTATCGAGCCCACGGGCCGGATGCTGGCCATCAACTGGCCGCTCGCCTGGGTCGAGAGCCACGTTAAGGCCAAGCGCTTGATCGAAGAGGGCGCGATCGGCCGATTGATCGAGGTCCACCACTATGGCGGCAATCGCGGACCGCTGTACCACCTCGCCGACAAGGTCGAGGTCTCTCCCGAAGAAGTGGAGCGCCAGAAGCCCTCGTCGTGGTGGTACAAGCGAGCCTCCGGCGGGGGCTCGCTCCTTGACTACTTGGGCTACGGCGCGACGCTCGGAACTTGGTACATGGACGGCGAGGCGCCTCTCGAGGTGACCTGCGTAGTGGACGAGACCCCGGGGA
This sequence comes from uncultured Rubellimicrobium sp., assembly GCA_902805995.1. Taxonomy (GTDB): domain Bacteria; phylum Pseudomonadota; class Alphaproteobacteria; order Rhodobacterales; family Rhodobacteraceae; genus Rubellimicrobium. The sequence goes on along the minus strand of CADCUU010000473.1, from coordinate 722 downwards.
TTGAGGTGGACCAGCACTCGATCACCGTCTGCCGCTACGCGCAGGGCTTGTCGAAGATGGAAACGCGATGGGGCACCTTTACCGATCCGTGGACGATCCAGCCGCAGCCCCGGTGCGGCTTCGTTCTGGTCGGCGCCGACGGCACCATCGCCTCCTGGGACTACGACGACCATGTGACCCTACAGACCCGCACCTGCCCCGAGCCCACGCCAGTTCCCGTGGACCCCCTCCCGCCAGGTCGCCGCAACCCGATCGAGTATCTCTTGGGCTGCCTACTCCGTGGGGAAAGGCCCAGCGGTCCCCTCGACCCCGGCCTGTCGCTGACCGCGCAGCGCATCGTGGACACAGCTGCTCAGAGCGCGCGAGAGAAGCAGACCCTGGCGCTCCTGCCATGACAGAGGCAATGCCCGACGCTGACGCCTATGCGCGTCGCACCCCGGACGTGCCCAAATATCCCGCGCCCGACGTCCCCTACCGCGTGCTTATGGCCAAGGCCTATCGCCCCCGAACCGGCCCAGGCAGCAGTGCGGCGGCGTATCTCGACGGATATCATCATGCGGCTGGGAAGTTGCCGCGATCTGCAATCGCTCCAAGTGCTGACATGGAACGCCGGAGTCTCCTACTCACTCCCCTCATGAATATTGAGGTACCAGGAATTGTTTTCCTGCTACTGGCCCTAATCCTTTGACTTTACATAATGAGTATCTCGCCAGCAGCACATT
>CADCUU010000472.1 GCA_902805995.1 uncultured Rubellimicrobium sp. | reverse complement strand
GCGTTCAGGGCGGCACGCAGAGTCTCGGCCCGCAGCTCGACCCGGTTCAGGTCACGCGCGGCGGCCAGCACATGCCTGCTGTCGGTGCGCTGTCTGCCTCGCGCCTTGAGAAGCCCAGCTTCCAGCACGCGGGCGAGCAGTCGCTCACCGGCTTGGTGTTCGAGAAGGTGGGCGCGAAACTCGCGCGGGACGCTGTGGTCGAAGCCCGGGTCGGCCAGATCGAGCGCGAGCAGGTACTTCCAGCCGATCCGTGTCCGCACCGCCTCGGTGGCTTGCCGGTCGGACAAACCCTCGCGAAACTGCATCAGCGTGAGGAAGCGCCAGGCGCTACAGCGCGTAGGCTGGCTGGCCGAGGGCGGGATAGAGGTCGCAGAAGGCCGCATCATCGAACAGGGGACCAAGCTCGTCACGCAGCATCAGGTAGACATTCCCGAGCTGGAACGCCGCTCGAGCGACGAGCTCAGTCTGTGCAGGAACAGCCGAACGACACGGTGCAGAGCAAAGACATGGGTGCGACTCCCTTCAGAGCCGCAACCACAACGCCCGGTGGCCTCAACCGACTCCGACTTCGCCAACAGTGACCGAACGTTTGGTGGACGGTCCGATCAAGCAGGACCCTTGCATCTGGTCGGTCTGACACTGCTCGCTCGGGGGAACTGCTGTCGATGCTTTATGTGCATTGAGGTCCAGAGCAGATCTGTGCAGTCCTCATTGCTCGCGGTCGAGACGCCCTCGGCTTAGCCCTGCGCGAAATAGTAGATTGCAAGGAGCAGGCCGATGCTGATCACGACCAAGCGCACGGCCAGTTGCGGAACCCGCCGGGCCGTCCAAACGCCGGCATAGCCCCCGAGCGCCACGGCCGGGATCATTACGACAGCCTCAGGCCAGGCCACGACCCCGCCGCTGACGAAGACGACGACCGCCACCGCCGCAATGATGATTGAGAATAGGTTCTTTAGAGCGTTCAGGCGGTGGTAGTCGCCACTCTGGGTCAGGCCTAGCGTGGCCAGCATCATCACGCCCATGCCAGCGCCAAAGAACCCGCCGTAGATGGACGTGAGAAACTGCAGCACAAGGGCCAAGGGGGTGGCCTTCTCTGGCGTAGTTGTGACCGCCTTGCCCTTTGGCCTGAGCCAAGGTCCCGCGGCGAAGAGGGCCGTCGCAGCAAGGAGCAACCAAGGTACCATGGCCCGAAAGGATGGATTGGACAGCGCCAGCAGGATCAACGCGCCGACACCCGCACCGATCGCGGACACGACGCCCATCAGCAGTGCGCTCCGCCACATCCGCTTGAGGTCGCTCCAGTAAGCGAGCGTCGAGGTGACGTAGCCGGGAAACTGCGTAATGGAGGAGGTCGCATTGGCGGAGATCGGCGGCAGGCCAACCAGCGTCAGCGCGCCAAAGGTCAGGAACGTGCCACCACCCGCGATGGCGTTAATCATGCCTGCAAAGAAGCCGGACAGGCTGAGCAACGCTATGTCGGTCAGGTGCATGTTAGGAGGAACTTCCGTCGGCTGCGATCTGTCTCGTCTGCTCTAACCAACGACGTTCATCAAGGCGATGCCACGGTCCTGAGCTGAGATAGGCGCCTGTGCAGGGCTTGAGCAAGAAGCGAGAACTGCGAGCCGGCTCAGGGTTGCGGAGCGGGCGGCGCGCTGAAGGGAACTAAGCGGTGCAGGCTGGCCGTCGCAAGCCGATGCACAAGCGACCCCTCGTGCCGTAACGAGTACGCGACCGGGTTGCCTTGTCCGACAAGGCTCTAAGCTTCTACTTATGGGTGTCCGAAACCGCCAGAAATGACCCTGTTTGGACGCACGGAGATGTCCGATGCGATTGCCCTTCTAGGGTACACCCTAAGTGACAGGATGATAGAAAAGACGCCGCAGGCGGTCATCTAGACAGTGTGACGATCATGACTGTTAGCAGGTTGTGGAGGTCGGACGTTCGGCAGGTCTCTCGGGGGTTGCTCCTTGCCAGCGCCTTGACCTGGAAGGCCCGCATTCGACTGGACCCGGTGAGACTCCGGGTGGCTCTTCCGGCCGCCAATCCGCCGGACAACCGACAAGTCCCACGACGAAGCAGCCTGACGCCCTTTCTACAAGCGCCGGCCGGGACAGCCATTGGACATCCAATGACTTCACTGGCCGCCTACCGCCAGGAATGGCTGGGCCACATCCGCGCTGACCTCCTTTCGGGGCAAGTCGTGGCGCTGGCCCTCATCCCCGAGGCGATCGCCTTCTCCATCATCGCCGGCGTCGACCCCAAGGTGGGGCTCTACGCCTCCTTTTCCATCGCGGTCATCAACCGCCATCGCGGGCGGGCGGCCCGGCATGATCTCGGCCGCCACCGCCGCCACGGCGGTGCTGATGGTCACGCTCGTTCGCGACTAGGGGCTCGAATACCTGCTCCGCCGCCACCGTGCTTGCGGGACTGCTCCAAATCGGCGCGGGGCTCCTGCGGCTCGGTACGGTCATGCGCTTCGTGTCCCGCTCGGTGATGACCGGGTTCGTCAACGCGCTCGCCATCCTGATCTTCATGGCCCAGCTGCCCGAACTCGATCCGTCTCGCGTGGGTCCTCTGACCTACCCGCTCGTCGTGCTGAGCCTTGCGATCATCTACCTCTTCCCGCGCCTCACGAAAGCGGTCCCGTCGCCGCTGGTGAGCATCCTCGTCCTGACCGCACTGACGCTCCTCATGGGCCGGAACGTGCGCATGGTGGAGGACATGGGGGAACTGCCGGACACGCTGCCCGTGTTCCTGCTTCCAGACGTGCCTCTCACCTTCGGGACGCTGCGCATCATCTTTCCTTTCTCCGCCGCCGTGGCGGTGGTCGGGCTTCTGGAGAGCCTCATGACCCAGAATCTCGTGGACGAGCTCACCGACACCTCGTCCAGCCGCGATCAGAGTGCATCGGCCAAGGCCTCGCCAACTTCGCCACCGGCTTCATCGGCGGCAAGGCGGGTTGCGCCATCATCGGGCAGTCGATGATCAACGTGAAGTCAGGCGGGCGCGGACGGCTGTCCTCTTTCGTGGCCGGGGTATTTCTCCCAATCCTCGTGGTGGGCCTCGGTGACTGGGTCAGAGGCATCCCCATGCCGGCTCTCGTGGCCATCATGATCATGGTCTCGGTGGGCACCTTCTCCTGGTCGTCGCTCAAGGCGCTCCGGACGCACCCGACCTCCTCGTCCATTGTGATGATTGCGACCGTCGCCACCGTGGTCTGGACGCACAACCTCGCTATCGGGGTGCTGGTGGGCGTGCTGCTCTCGGGAGCGTTCTTTGCCGCCAGGATCGCGCAACTCCTCCGCGTGACCTTAACCCTCAGCCCGGACAGGCGCGAGAGGACCTACGTGGTCGAGGACCAGCTCTTCTACGCCAGCGTAGAGGACTTCCTGCGGGCCTTCGACTCCCGTGAGGCGCTGGAGCGGGTCACCATCGATGTCTCCCGCGCGCATATCTGGGACATCTCGTCGGTGGCGGCGCTCGACACGGCGGTGCTGAATTTCGGCCGTGATGAGGCTGAGGTGCGGATCGTCGGCCTGAACGAGGCCTCCGGGACCATCGTCGACCGCTTGTGCCAGCACGACAAGCCCGTTGCCCTCGAGAAGTTCATGACCCAATAGGCGAGGAGAGAGGCATGACAGAGAGAGTCCTCGCCTTGGTGGACGGCTACATCTACTCCGAGAGTGCCTGCCGCGTGGGCGGCCTTACAGCCTGTTCCTCATCATCACCCCTGAAGTTCGGGCGTTTGAGCCACGCCAGCCAACCTCAGGAGAGCCAATCGATGAGTCCTGATCCTACCTGACGGCCCAGCCTTTCCCGGCCGCGATCTGCAAGGCCAGCCAGTCGGCGGCCACATCGCGCCGCGCGGTAGCGGCTGAGATCTGCGCATCCGCCAGAGATCGCTCGGCATCGAGCAGCGCGAAGAGCGTCGTTGTTCCTAACTGGTAAGCCTCGCGCGAGAGGTCTACCAGTTGTGTGTAGGAAGCGACCGCCCTCTGCTGCGCGGCCAGTCTTTGCCGGCTTCGGGCAAACGTGCTCTGGGCGGATTGAACCTCTTCGACGGCGGCGAGCACCGTACGGCGCCACTCTATCTCAGCCTGCTGCACACGTGCGACAGCGGCATCACGCCGCGCGGCCAGCACCGGCCGGTTCAGAAGCGGAATGCTGAGGGTCGGGCCGAAGCTCCAGCTTTCGGAGTCTCCGACTGTGACATTCCCGGAAAGGTTGATGGACGGATAGAGAGCGGCCTCGGCGACGCCCACCGCGGACACGGCCGCAGCAAGCTCGCGCTCGGCGGCGCGCACGTCGGGGCGGTTGCGAAGCAGGTCCGCCGGAACTCCGACAGCGTCGCTCGACGGAGGGTTCGGTTGCGGAGCACCTGCCGTCATCATCTGGATGATCGGGCCTGCCTGGGCCGCCAGCAGCGTGGCTATGGCGTAGTTGGCCCGGAGGAACGCGGCCTCCAGAGCAGGAAGATCGGCCTGTGCGAGGTTTAGGCCAGCTTCCGCTTGCGCCACCTCCAGTTCGGTGACTTCGCCGAGGTTTCTTTGCTCCTGAACGAGGGCAAGCGTCTGCCGGCGAGTCTCGATGCTGCGGCGCGTCAGGGCCAGAGCTTCTTGGAAGTAGCGGGCGTCGATGTAGTTGCCCGCCACACTGGCCAGCACGGCGAGACGGGCTGTACCTACGTCGAACCGGCGAGCGTCCAGCTCAGCCTGAGCCTGCTGCTGCTGCCGGAGCCGTCCGCCGAACAGATCGAGCACCAAGCTTCCGCTTACGCCAGCCGTCGACCTCGTGCTGGCTGAGGCACCCTCCGAGTCGACGCGGACCACCGAGGCGACCAAGTCTCCCGTGGCCAGATCTGCGCCGCCCGTCCCTCGCAGGGTCGCTTCGGCTTCCGCAACGCGGGCCATTGCGGCCTGAATGTCCAAGCTCTGTGCGAGTCCTCGCTCCAGAAGCGACGTCAGGCGCGCATCCTGCAGATCGCGCCACCACGGCAGCATCGTCAGGTCGCCGGCCACCGTGGCCCCACCCTCCACATAGCTGGCCGGAACACTTGCCTGGGCTCCACGAAACTCCGGTCCTACGGGCGAGCAGGCGATGAGAGGAAGAGCGCTGCTTAATAAAGCGATGATCGAAAGTTTCGTCACGAGGCTCTCCTTACTGGCGCGCTGTCATTCTTCGATGCCTAACATGGCAATTTGCCACAATTCCAGCGTTTTAGCCACCCGACGAGAAGAGCCGCCGTAACTAAGGAGAAGTTGGGAGGTAGGCAACCATCTCGTCCACCGGCGTCCCGCGCTTTGCCTCTCTGGACGAGGGACGAGAGATGCTTGAAGCGTCGGTGCGATCAAGTTCCTCGCGTCCGGACTGGGGTGGGCCATTTGAATCGCAGCCTTCGCCCATCGAGCCGGCCCGCAGATCAGCGCAAGTGGCATCGTCGCCAACTTGGCTCACCTCAGAGCGGCCGCGAGCGGTCCGCTGCTTCTATAGGTTCTCAGGCGCCGCACAAAGAACGAACACCGTTTCGGCATGGCGGGCGCGACCCACTTCTGCGCATCTCTCTTGCGAGATCATGCTGCGCAAGGAGCTAGTGGGCCGTGCCCGGAGGAAGTCCTACCCTCTGGCTATCACTCAGACGAATCTGAGCGAGATGACAGACCTGGCGCCTGTTCACGTCAAGAGCGCCCTCCGGGCGCTCCGTGGGCGAGACCTGATCACTTTCGGCTAGGGCGTTCTGGCCATCCATGACTGCGACGCGCTCGTTGAGTACTACCCTTTGTGGTTCCTGAAGCTCATGGGGCGATCGCAGAGCCGCCATTGTAATTTTATCTGATCATGCCCGCCGCAGCTGGAAGCCACAGCGTGAGTTGAGGAATGAAGGTGATCGCTATCAGCGCAACGAACAGCGGAACCAACCAGGGCATGATCGCCATTGTGGTGCGCTCGACCGACATGCCAGATATGCGGGCAAGCACGAAGATGATCATGCCGAGCGGCGGCGTCAGCAGGCCGATCATCAGATTGAGCGTAAGGATTAGGCCGAAGTGAATCGGATCGATGCCGAACTGCGTCGCGATCGGCAGCAGGATCGGCACAAAAAGCGTGATTGCGGCGATGGTGTCGAGGAAGCAGCCGACGATCAGCAGGAGAAGATTCACCAGGATCAGGAAGACCCAAGGCGTGTCCGTCAGGGTGAAGATCCAAGCTGAGAGGAGCTGCGCCGCTTGGCTGACCGTCAGGAGCCAGGCGAAGATCGACGCGGCCGTGACGATGAAAAGGACCGAGGCCGTAGTCTCAATCGTGTCCATGCTGGCCCTGACAAGCGCGCGCAAGGTCATCGTGCGATACCGCACCAGCCCTAGGAAGAGCGACCAGAGCACCGCCGCGACAGCCGCCTCCGTCGGGGTGAACCAGCCCATCGTCATGCCGCCGATCAGGATGACGGGGGTCATCAGCGCCATGACCGCGTCGAAGTCGAAGTACCAGTCCGCCGCGACCAGCAGTACGAGCGCCACCATCACCGCCACGTTCAGCGACAGCCCGGCGGCAAGGAGGAGATATGCCACAAGCGGGAACAGAGCCACGACGAAGACCTCGAGGGCGGCCCGGAACAGCCTCTGCCACTCGAAAGGGGCGTCGGAACCCCAGCCGTTGCGGTAGGCGAGGATCGCGACCGTCACCATCATCAGGAGCGTCATCACCGCGCCGGGGATCAGCCCGCCGAGAAACAGCGCGCCGATAGAGACGTTAGCCATCATGCCGTAGATCACGAAGGGCAGCGACGGCGGAATGATAGGCCCGAGCGTGGCAGAGACGGCTGTCACTCCCACCGCGACTTCGGTGCTGTAGCCGTGGTCCCGCATCGCTTTGATCTCGATCGTTCCGATGCCGGCGGCATCAGCGATGGCAGTGCCGGACATACCGGAGAACACCACGGAGCCGATGATGTTGACCTGGGCAAGCCCCCCCTTCATCCATCCGACCAGCGCGACCGCGAAGGCGTAGATCCGACCAGTGACGCCAGCGATATTCATGAGGTTGCCGGCCAAGATAAAGAACGGCACCGCAATAAGCGGGAAACTCTCGACGCCGGCGATCATGCGCTGAGCGACGATCACGTCGGGCACCACATCATACACCAGGATGTAGAGGATTGATGCCGTCGCCATGGAGACCGCGATCGGCACCCCAACGATCATAAGCGCCAGAAAGGCGCCAATCAGGATCCACATGGGGTCAACTCTCCGTCGGTTCAGGCCCCTCGGGCCGCTCGAGCACCGAATGGCCGCGCCGCCAGTGCGTGACCGCTAGTTGGGTCGCGCGCAGTGCCATGAGCGCAAAGCCCGCGAGAACCGAGTAGAAGACAATGGACTTCGGAAGGTCGACGGTGACCATCCGCTCGGTGCTGATGATCGACGAGTAGCGCCAGACCAGAAATCCGGCGTAAGCGAAGAAGCTGATGTTGATGAGATCCACAAGCGTTGCCAGCACACGCGCAGCGCGCGCGGGCAGCAGACGGTAGAGGAAGTCGACTTGGATGTGCCGATACAGGCGCACGCACATGACGGACCCGACGAACACGGTCACCACTAGGCAGTAGATCGCAATTTCCTCGGTCCAGGCAAAGCTGTTGTTGAGGACGTAGCGCGTGAAGAACTGCAGGAAGACGGCCGCCGCCATGATCCAGAACACGACAAAGACGAACCAGTCTTCCGGCGCGTAGACCGACAGGTCCACCGGCGGTGGTGGTTCGTCGAAGCTTTGCGCGATTTCCTCGCGAGTGATCGGGATATGACGCTCATCGGCCACGCGGGCACCTCGCTCGGTCTTCGCACGGGACGGCTAGGATCAAGCCGGCGCTCCGGACAGCACCGGCCGAAAGGACCGATGCGTCTTTCGGTCTGGAGATCAGCTAGCGCTTTCGGCGAGGGCCCTGATGGCCTCCCAGTCGGCTTCACGGTAGCCGAACTCCTCGAAGCCCACGTTCTCCCGGACGGTTTCTTCGAACGAGGTCGTATCGACCTCGATGACCTCGAGCCCCTCTTCGCGGAATTGCTCGACCAGCTCGGCTTCACGTTGCTGGATCGTCCGCGTCGCCCGCTCGGCCGCCTCCTGCGTCACCTCGACGAAGATCTGCCGATCCTCTTCGGACAACCTGTCCCACAGACTGCCGGAGACGATCGTGTTGAGGTGATCGACGATGTGCCCGGTCAGATTGATATGCGACTGGACCTCGTAGAACTTCTTCGCCTCGATCGTGGTGAGCGGGTTTTCCTGGGCCTCCACGGTCCCTTGCTGCAGCGCGAGATACACTTCGGCGAAGGCAATAGGTGCCGTGTTTGCGCCGCAGGCCTGCGGCATCGCGAGGTAGGCCGGTACGTCGGGCACCCTGATCTTCAGGCCCTCCATATCGGCGCAGGTGTTGATCGCGCGGTTCGCGGTGGTATGCCGAGTCCCGTAGTAGGTCGTGGCGACGATGTGGTGGCCCGAAGCTTCCTGGTAGCCGGCGGCCAACTCGTTGTAGATATCGCTGCCGACGTAGTTCAGCAGGTGGTCCGCCCCTTCGAAGATATAAGGATAGTACGTGACGCCGATTGGGGGGTAAGCGCGGGCGGCGAAGCTCGAACCCGAGATGATGATGTCCACCGTGCCGAGCGACAGGCCCTGGTTGATGTCGGTCTCCTTGCCGAGCTGCGATGCGGGAAAGACGTCGATCTCGTAGCGCCCTTCCGTCCGCTCGGCGATCTGCTCGGCCGCCCAGACGGATTCCGTGTGGAAAGGCTCCGATGTCTCGTAAACATGGGCCCACTTCAGCGTTTCCTGCGCGGCGGCGCCGCTTGCGACGAATGCCGTCATGAATGCAGCGATAGCAACAGTTCGTAGCATTGCGTTCCTCCCCGCTCGGCCTTTTGGCCTTATCTCGCTGGAGCGTGACAGGTGTACTTGCACCGGTCAACCGGGCGCGACGCCGGTCAAGGGTTGGTCTCGCCCTCTGTTCCGTCGGCCAGCAAGCCCCAAAGTTCTCCTCCGCCTGGAAGGCCGCCACCCGGGGCGGGAACGGTTCGATGCCAAGACGCGAGCAGGCCGGTGCGTCAGCGAGCCGACTTGAGCAGGGTCGGGCTGCCGGCAACCATACAGGACCACCAACAGGTCACTGAAGAAGTCTCGCGGCCCGGACGTTTCCGCTTCCGCTTGGATTGGCAAACATCGGTAAAATCACGGCCTGCCTACTTAGGTCCATCGTTCGACCGATGCCAGCCAGGGGGCGTGTCCGAGCAGAATGACTGCGCCGTGCCGAGGCCAAGTCGGCTGCGGGTCTGATGACGTTTCCCGGAGCTTCAAGCAAAATGACGATGATTCCAACCCCGGGGAAAGATGCGTATGGAGAGACGGACTAGCCCCCTCCGACCGCGCCGACAGCATTCTACCATACTGCTACTCATCCCCTATCTTTGGCCGCTTGTCTGCCGTCGGAAATGTCCGAATGAGGTCGAAAATGTCCGTCCGCGTCTGCCGCCTTCACGGCCAACATGACCTGAGGCTCGAGACTGTGCCGGAAGTCGAACCGGGCCGAGGCGAGGTCCTGGTCCGCATCGGTGCCGGTGGCATCTGCGGGTCCGACCTGCATTATTTTCAGGATGGAGGTTTTGGCCCGATCCGCGTTCGCGAACCAATCATCCTTGGACACGAGGCGGCTGGTACGGTCGAGGCTCTCGGCGAGGGCGCCATCAGTCTTGATGTTGGGGATCGGGTCGCGGTCAATCCCAGCAGACCCTGCGGCCACTGCCGCTACTGTGAAAAGGGATCGTTCCAGCACTGCCTCACCATGCGCTTCTTCGGATCGGCGCTACGTTTCCCGCACGAGCAAGGCCTGTTCAGAGACCACATGGTCGTGCTCGCTAGCCAGTGCGTTCGGGTCTCGGCCCAGACAAGCATCGCCGAAGCCGCTTGTTCCGAACCCCTCGCTGTCTGCCTGCACGCCGCGAACCGCGCAGGCGAGCTCTCCGGCGCCAAGGTGCTCGTCACGGGCACCGGTCCCATCGGTGCGCTTTGCGTCGCCGTGGCATCGTACCGTGGGGCTGCCGAGATAGTGGTGACGGACCTGCACGATCAGCCCCTTGCCGTGGCGCGCCAGATGGGCGCGACCGAGGCGCTGAACGTCGCCACCGACCCGCGGGCGCTCGAGCGTTACGAAGCCGACAAAGGATACTTCGACATGGCTTTCGAGTGCTCTGCCGCGGCACCTGCGATCGATGCTGCGATCCGCTGCGTCCGGCCTCTCGGACGGATCGTCCAAGTCGGCGTGGCTGGGGCCCTGCCGGTTGCGATCAACGCGCTCGTAGGAAAAGAGATCGCCCTCGTCGGTAGCCATCGTTTTCACGCCGAGTTTGCGGAGGCTGCGGCCCTGATCGATAGCGGCGCGATCGATGTGAAGCCCATCATCACCCACAGCTTCGCGCCGGAAGCTCTGCTCGAGGCGTTCCGGGTCGCCGGGGACCGCGCCCAGTCTGTAAAGACGCAGTTGATTTTCACTGACGCATGACGGGCTGCGCAATTGAGCCTTGCTCCGAGGACGTCATGGAGAGTGCTGTCGCGGAGATCGGTGAGGGCCACCCTCCTTCGCACTGGTCGTCGTCCCTCAGCCGTTTTGATCAGTGTCACTCGGCACAGAGCCAAGAGCAGCGGCGCAAGCGGCACCCCGCGATCGCTCCCTGAAGCTGCTCGAGCAATTTAAGTCAGTAGGGTTCCTCCAGATCATTAGGACAAGTGGTCTCGCCATGGCGAGAGCATCGGCTTAGAACTAGCTAAGTTACAGTTCCTGTTCGGCGTCCCAATTGTCGGAGGTGCTGAAGCCGTTCAGGTGGAGAGCGCGACGTGCTCTGAAGCGATCGGTCTCCATCGATTTGCCATGCTTTCCATCGAGTCACTACTCCTGTTGTGGAGAATTCAAAGTCACCATGCCTGTCATTACCAATGTCGACGACCTCAAGCGGCTGCATCGCCGCCGGACGCCCAAGATGTTCTTTGACTACTGCGAGTCTGGTAGCTGGACCGAGCAGACCTTTCGCGAGAACACGTCAGACTTTGCAAAGCTCCGCTTCCGGCAGCGCGTGGCATTGGACATGAGCGGGCGGACGCTGGTGAGCACGATGCTGGGCCAGCCGGTGGCGATGCCAGTGGCGCTGGCCCCAGTCGGAAGTCTTGGCATGCAATCAGCCGATGGGGAGATCAAAGCCGCGCGCGCAGCGGCTAAGTTCGGCGTACCGTTCACGCTCTCCACCATGTCGGTCTGCTCCATCGAGGACGTGGCGACCCACGTCCCGGACCAAGCCTTCTGGTTCCAGCTCTATGTCCAGAAGGACAAGAGCTTCACCGACAGCCTGATCGATCGCGCCAAGTCAGCGGGCTGCTCGGCGCTCGTGGTTACGCTCGACCTCCAGATCGTGGGGCAGCGGCACAAGGACCTCAAGAACGGAGTCGCCACTCCGCCGAAGCTGACAATTCGAAACGTCTGGGACTTCGCGACCAAGTGGAGTTGGACCTTCGGCATGGCAGGGACCAAGCGACGCACATTTCGGAACATCGTGGGGCACGCCCCCGGGGTCGCCAGCTTGGGCGACATCCACTCTTGGTCGGCAGCGCAACTCGAGCCACGCCTGGATTGGGATATGGTGGCCCGTGTGCGTGACCGTTGGGGCGGCAAGTTCGTGCTCAAGGGCATTCTCGACCCTGAGGATGCACGGCTGGCTGTCAAGCTGGGCGCAGATGCCATCGTGGTGTCCAACCACGGAGGGCGACAATTGGATGGGGCGCTCTCAACAATCCGGATGCTTCCCTCCGTCGTTCGCGCGGTGAAAGGGCAAACGGAGATCTGGCTCGACGGTGGGATCCGCTCGGGCCAAGACATTCTCAAGGCCGTCGCGCTCGGCGCAGACGCAACGATGATCGGGCGGACCTACATTCACGGCTTGGGCGCCATGGGGGAGGCCGGGGTGACGCGCTCGCTAGAGATCCTTCATAAGGAGATGGACACCACGATGGCTCTCTGCGGCCGGCGCAACGTCCGCGAAGTGAATAGGGACATCCTACTCGTGCCCAGAGACTTCGAAGGCGAGTGGGCAGAGAAGACGTGAGTTGAGGTCTGCTAAGGACGACCCGCTCAGGTCGGAAGGTTGCGTTTCTGACACCTTGGATGTGAGCACTGTCAGCCTGAAGCTGCCTGAGCGTGCCAAACGGCCACAACGGTGGTGGCGGCAAGCCTTTGCCGCCACCACGGAGCACGTGCCGCCCCTCCGCATATCCCTTGGGGCCGGCCGCCTCACAGCGGCGAGCACCAAGGTGGAACCTGGAACCATGAACCTGTCGCCCCCAGGCACATCGGGGGCGGCCTTGTTCAGCGCTCGAGCCGCTTAGGAGCAAACGAGAACACTCAGGGCACGGCGGTGAACAGGTACTCCGTGGCGCCTTCACCAAACACGAGCGCTCGCTCCGACCCTTCGAGGCTCGGAGTCAGAGGCATCCCGACGAGCAGTCCGCTCGTCGCCACGAACTGCGCGGTCGCGTCATTGAGATTCTCGGTCGAACGGAACTCCAAGCTGAACTCGCCAGCGTCCATGATGAGCGAGCCGTCGCTATAGCTTACTTCGACCTCGCCCAGATCGGGGTTGCTGTAACGCCCTAGAAGCGTTTCGACCTCCGCCCACTTGACGGCGCTGGCATTGGTCAAGCTCAGCAACTCGTTCTGCTCATTTCCCCAGGCCAGCTCTGCCTGGCTGCCGGCCCGTTCCGGCAGATCAAAGGCAAGCTCGAACAGGCGGAACCGGACGGAGTCCGCGAAGGTATTGGCCGCGCGCGCGTTTGTCAGCACGACGATGCCGAGTCCCGCCTCGGGCAGAAACGCGAGGTCGCTGGTGAATCCCAGTGTGTTGCCGCCGTGATGGATTAGCTCCAGATGATGGTAGTCCTCAAGGAACCAGCCCAGGCCGTAGCTCGTGTTCCCATCCACCGCGACTTGGGGGGTCCAGACCTCGCCCAAGTTCTCGGGGCTTGCGACGGTGACCCCATCAGGGGTCGTGCCCGTGTTCATCAGGGTCAGAAGGTAGAGGCTCATGTCCTCCGCCGTGGACCAGGGTGCGCCGGCTGGCGCGACGGCAATGGCTGCCCGCTCGTCGCGGATGGGGATGGGAGCGCGCGGCCCGCCGACCGTGAGCTCATGCGGCATGGCGTAGTCGTCCGTGCCTTGGACCTCCTCCGGGGAGAACGTCGTGTTCACCATGCCGATGGGCTCAAAGATCCTGGCCTGCATCGCGTCCATATAGCCTTGGTTCAGGTGCCCCCACTCGGCCCCGCTCGCAGCCGCGGCAGCCCAGCCCGCAGAACCGATCAACTGGTTGCTGTACTGGAACGCCTCGCCGAAGCCGGTGAACACCTCGAAGGTCCGAACCGAATCGATGATCTGCTCCGCCGTGAGGCTGTCGGCGTTGAAGATGAACTCGAGATCGCGTCTCGGCACGCCGGTGCAGGCGCAAAGGAGATGCCGCACCGTGATGCGGCGGGACAACTCCGGGTCTGCCATGGCGAACTGCGGAAGGATGGTCTGCACGGGCGTATCCCAGGCCAGACGGCCCTCATCGGCCAGGCTCGCAACCAGCATCGACGTCATGGTTTTCCCGGTCGAGCCGATCATCATGCGGGTCTCGGCCGTGACCATGTCCTCGCGGCCCCGCTCTCGGACGCCGAAGCCCTCAAGGAGAACGACCTCGCCGTCCAAGACCACGGCCACTGATGTCCCGGGAACGTCCATGCTCTCCATGGCCTCACGGATGTAGTCCCTCAACAGGCCCAGATCCCCGGCGCTCAGGGCGGGGTCGATGTCGGACAGGTCGGTCTCCTCGACCCCCGCGATGTCCAATCCTGTCGTGATCAGGGCGACCTGAGCGGCCCGACGCTCCAACTCCGCGAGAGGGCCGCGGATGATCGTGACAAAGCCGCCCTGCTCGCCGGTCTCGACAGTGACCCGCGTCACCAGCCCATCGGCCGGTTGATACTCATAGAGCCATGTTTCCTCGATGCCTTCACGGGAGGGCATCGGAGTACGCTCCGGAAGGGGAGCCGAATGGCCCGGGTCCACCAGCGACCACATGGCCACGGCCAGCTCGTCCGGCGGGAGCCGATCGAAGGCAGCCACATGGATCTCGACGCCTTCGTCAGGGCCCATGATCGCCACGGCTGAGCCACCGCTCGAGGCGTCCCAGCCTTCCGGCACGGGAAGAGAGAAACGGGAGTCCCCGTCCGAGATGATTGAGGCGTCCTGGGTGGCCTGAGCATAGGCGCCTGGTGCGGCGATGCCAGTGGCCAGCAACCCCCCGGCGGCAAAGCGGCAGGCCTCGCTGGCCCAGGTACGGACAAAGGACGCCACCGGGGTGGCGGATGGGACGGCCGACGTCGTGCAGGGCTTGGCTTCTCCGGGCCGGTCCCGTTTTGGCGTTGATGGGCAGGTGGGCTTCGTGATGACAGCCATGATCTGGCCTCCAATGACTACTGGTGGCCAAGGCAGTAGGGGCTGAACCTTACGCCAACATGATCTGCCCGGGCTTGGGAAACGCGATGATGAAGGTGGCGCCGCCGCCCGCGGTCGCCTTGACCCGGATGGTCGCGCCGTGATGACGCGCGATCTCGGCCACGATTGCCAGCCCAAGGCCAGAGCCTTGCCGGCCTTCGCCCCCACGCCAGAACGGCTCGAAGATCAGGTCCTTGTTGGCAGGGTCGATGCCCGGACCATGATCTTCGACCACGACTCGCCGGCCCTCCTCCAAGCGGACCTCGACGCTTCCGCCAGCAGGCTCCACCCGCAATGCGTTGTCGAGCACGTTGGCGAGGGCCGCCGTCAAGGCCGCCGGATCCCCGGCCACCGGCTCGGTCCCGCCCGAACGGGTAAAGCCGATCGTGAGCTTCATCTCATGGGCGAGGGGGGCGTAGTCCGCGACAAGCTCGACCAGCAGCGCCTCTAGGTCCACCAGCACCGGCGCGGGAGCTTGGCTCGACGAGAGCCGTGCCGAGGCCAGCAACTGGTCCGAAAGCGCCCGAAGCCTGCGGATGTCGCGCCGAAGCAACCCGCGCTCCTCGCCGTCAGGCATCGAATCCACGCGCGCCGCCATGACCGCCAGGGGCGTCCGAAGCTCGTGGGCGGCGTTGTCGAGGAAGCGCTTCCGTGCCGCGAAGGCCCCGATCAGCCGCTCGAGGGCGTGGTTGAAGGCCTGGGCCAAAGGCGTCAACTCGACCGGCACGGCCGTGAGGTCTAGCCTTCTGGGCGCCCGGTCGAGGTCAATGCCTGCCGCCTCTTGCGCGAGGTCGGCCAACGGACGAACTCCGGTCCGGAGCCGCCACCATGTAGTCAGGAACGAGGCCCCCAGGATCGGCAGAAGAAGAGCCGCGATCTGGGTCAGGATGATCCAGACCCCGTAGACCAGATCGAAGGCATTGGGCACGTTGCCGACCGTGAGGATCAGCACGCGGCGCCCGTCGATCTCGGTCGTCGTGGCGTGGCCCTCGACACGCTCCGCGGAACCCGCGAGCGTAAAGCGCCCCTCCTCAAGCAGGAGCCCGCCACCCCGGCCCACGTCCGGGGTCAGCGTGGACCCCGACAGCCAGGCGCCATCGACGGCCACGCCATAGCGCAGCCCCTCATGGCCCTCGAGAAAGTTAGCCAGTTCCGGCAGGGACGCGATCTCGCGAAGCCCGCCTGCCTCTGCCGCCTGCTCCAGGACCAGCGCCGCGCGGGCATGGCCCAGTTCGCTCGCCGACAGATCGTTGGTCAGGGTCGCATAGACCCAGAGCGCCCCCAGGAAAGCCGCGACCTCCACAACGACGAGGTCCCGAAACAGCGTCCGTGTCAGGCTCCATGATCGCCCGGAGCGTTGGGCCATTCAGGTTGCGCCCGTGAGCATGTAGCCGACACCCCGTACGGCCGTCAGTTCCACGTCGGCGCCCAACTCACGAAGCCGGGCCCGCAGGCGCGACACATTGGCGTCAAGCGCGTTCGGAAAGACCTCGGCGCCCACCTCGTAGACAGCCTCGACGAGGTTCGTCCGAGTCACCACGCGGTTGGCGCGGCGCACGAGAGCCTCCAGCAGGTTCAGCTCCCGAGCCGCCAGCACCAAAGGTTCGCCGTGCACTTGGAATGAGCGGTCACGCGTGTTCAGGACGATCTGTCCCACACTGATGGCAAGCTCCGGCTCCAGGCCCGGCCGGCGCAGCAGGGCCCGCATGCGCGCCACGAGCTCCCCGCTGTCGAAGGGCTTGGTCAGGTAATCATCGGCCCCGGCATCAAGCCCCTCAATGCGGCTCACGACGTCGTCCAAGGCGGTCAGCATCAGGATCGGTAGGTCGGGGGTCTGCTGACGCAACTGGGCTATTGCCCCAAGCCCGTCGCCATCCGGCAGGCGCCGGTCGAGAATTGCAATATTGTAGGCGGCGGATCGCGCAAGATCCACCGCCTCGCCGCCGGTCATGGCAGTGTCGGAGACGATCCCTATCTTCAGCAGCAGCCTTTCAAGAAACTGCGCCAGCTCCACTTCGTCTTCCACAACCAGTGCGCGCATGACCCTTCCCGACCTACGATCCCTTAGAGGGCGGTTGCTTGCCCTGGAAATTCCGACGCGGCTTTGTCGGATCAAACGAATGCAATAGTCAAAGCGTTTGGTCGCGGGTCTCCCGGCGCTCTTTCTGAGATACGAGCCAAGCAGACTGGACTGCATGGACCAGCAGAGCCCGAGGTACAGTATAGCCTGATCTTCACGAGTTCTGTAGCGGCGCGAGAGTCAAGATTGGGATGTCGGCAGACCGGGTTCTTGGTGAGTTAAGGAAGTTCCGATCCTGCCTGTTTGCCGCCTCTCGCCCGACGCTGGTCTGTCGGGGGTGGGCGATCCAGAGCTGGGCCGGGCGCTGATCGCTACCGCTGCCCGCTCAGACGGTTGCTGCAAAGGCGGTCTCCATGGGACCTCCGCTTCCGTTTACCGCCGCAAGGCCTGTATGATCCGCTTGCCTGTGTAGGCGGTCGGGTCGGCCGCGGACCTGCCGAAGGTGGGTTTTTCAAGAAGGGAGCAGCGAGGATCGGGCTCTGCGCGATCTCGACAGGATGGCTGTGGGATACGGTGCGCGTGACTGGTGGAGCCTAAGGCACGACGGTCATGTTCGACAGCCAGACCGGTGTGGCGAGCTTTCCATCGTTCAGGGATCCGCTCATCCTGAGAACCCTCGATGTCCATGCGCAAAGCGGTGCATGGCTGCGTCGAGTAGCGAATCCAGAACTTCTCGAGCGGGCCGTGATCGGATCGGCCGCCGCCTTGGACCGGCTGCCGCCGCCGGAGGCTCTGGGACCCGACCTGCTGCAATGGCATCTGGTCGGCCTCACCGACGACCAGCGCTAGGCGGAGCTCGAGGCGGTCCTATCAGCGGAACTTCGTGACCTGATCGATTTCTCGATGCGCTCGATGCGGCCATTCCGGTTGGGTCAGTCGCGGTGCTGGGGTCGGAGACCGCCTTGAGGACGGCCTTGGGCCAGCGCCCGGACGCCTTCGTGCTCGTTATGGCCTAGGGGGTCAGGGATGCCACAGCCTCGCGGACTGCGGCGGCGATGTCGGGATGACCCAGGGAATGTCCGGCCGCCTCGATCATCACCAAGCGCGCCCCAGCCCAGCGAGAGGCGAGTCGGTACGCCGTCGCTGGGCGGCAGAGAAGGTCGTAGCGCGCCTGTACAATCACTCCGGGGATGCCGCGCAGAGATAGCACGCCGGCAAGGAGCGCGCCTTCGGGTAGGAAACAGCCATGAAGAAAGTAGTGCGCCTCCATGAAGGGCGTGGCTGGAAGGGGGCCGGCCTGGGGCGGAGGCAAGGTCGTTCGCGGTGGGACGAGTTCGGACAGGGCACGCTCAATGTGGAACAACCCCAGGGCCGCCGGTGCGTGAATAGATGGATCAGGATCAAGGATCCGTCTCCAGAGGGCGGGGAGCGGGTCTTGGCGATCCTCTGGCGGCACGAGATCGAGGAGCGCTTCATACATGGGCGGATGGAACGCCGCGAGTCCCGTGCCAAAGGCCCAGTCGATCTCTGCCCTGGAGCCAAGGAACGTGGCCCGCAGGACGAGGCCTGTGACGCGGTGGGGATGCTCTTGGCCGTAGGCCAGCGCCAGGGTCGCGCCCCAGGAGCCACCCACGACCAGCCAACTCCTATATCCCAGGTGCTCGCGGACCCGTTCGAGATCCATGATGAGGTGCTGAGTAGTGTTGGCATGGCGCGCACGCGGCGGCAGGCTTCGGCCCGAGCCGCGCTGGTCCACGAAGATCACGCGGTGGCGCGACGCATCGAAAATCGTGCGCTGCCCGGGGTTGCAGCCGCTTCCCGGCCCGCCATGCAGGAACAGGATCGGCACGCCGGCCGGGTTGCCCCAGGGCTGGACCCAGATCCGGTGCCCGTCGCCGACGTCGAGATGAAATCCCTCGTCCTCCGCATCCATCAGGCGGGCCCTGCTTCCTCGGTCCCGCCCGAGAAGTTCCGGTAGACGAAGCGGTTGCGTTCTTCGCTGGCCTCGGTTTCGGCCAAGGCAAAGATGCGGTCATGCAGCGGCGACTTGGCGCAAGCCGGATCGGTATTGCCCGCCGATCCGGTAAGCGCAAAGGCCTGGCAGCGGCAGCCGCCGAAGTCGGCCTCCTTCCATTCGCAGGATCGGCAGGGTTCAGGCATCCATTCCGTGCCGCGGTAAGCATTCAGCGCCTTCGAGTGGTCCCATATCCATGCGAGAGGGCGGTCACGGACGGAGTCGAAGTCGAGGCCGGTGATCGTCTCTGCCGCGTGACAGGGCAGGACCTTGCCCGAAGGCGAGATGTTGAAGAACTGCCGCCCCCAGCCGCCCATGCACTGCTTGGGCCGCAGGGCGTAATAGTCTGGAATCACGTAGTCGATGTCCATGACGCCGTGCAGCCGCGCCCGCGCCACCTCTACGGTGGCGGTGCAGTCCTCGACCTGGGCGGGCGTCGGCATCAGGGCATGGCGGTTCTTCAGCGCCCAGCCGTAGTACTGGACATTCGCGACCTCTAGCCGGGCGGCGCCCATGTTTACCGCCATGTCGATGATGGCCGGAAGCTGTTGGAGGTTCTGGCGGTGCATCACCGCGTTCACCGTCAGCGGCAGGTCCAGCTCGCGCGTCCACCGGGCCGCCTCGAGCTTCTTCGCGTGCCCACCCCTATAGCCGCCCACCCGGTCGGCCAGAGCCGCCTCGGCCCCCTGGACGCTGATCTGGACGTGGCAGAGCCCGGCATCCGCGAGCGCGGCGAGCTTGTCGCGCGTGAGCCCCACGGCCGAGGTGATGAGGTTCGTGTAGAGCCCCACCTCGGTCGCGCGCGTGATCATCTGGCCCAGGTCACGGCGGGCCGTGGGCTCGCCCCCCGAAAAGTGGATCTGGAGAACGCCTAGGTCGGCGAGTTCCCCGATGACCCGAAGCCAGTCCTGCGTGGACAGCTCGTTGGACGAGGGCTCCATCGCGACGGGGTTGGAACAGTAGGGGCACTGGAGCGGGCAGCGGTGCGTCACCTCGGCCAGCACGGCCAGCGGCAGGCCGTAGGGGCGGGACCGCTCCTCGCCCGCGCGGGTCACGAGCTGGATATCGGCAGCATAGTCCTCAGGCATGCGGGGCCTCCGTGACAGCGAGGAACCCCTTGTCGGCAAGATCCTGGAGCAGCGAGACGCTGTCAGCCAGGATCACGTCGACAGGGGCCTGGTAAGTCTGGGCAAGGTCGGTGGCAATCTCGCGGACGCTGCGGGCCCCGTCGACGCGCGACAGGACGGCCACGGCGGTGTCATCGGGGACGAGCACCCGTTCAGGCACCAGGATCAGCCAGCGGTCGCGGGCCTTGTCATGGCGCAGCTTCACATGGCGCGGCAGGCGCGGCACGGAGTCGGCGCCGATGGCGGGGCGCATCAGGGCTGCTCCGGGCGGAAGGCGCCGGGCGGCACGTGGCCGTTCACGTAAGCATGGAACAGCGCGTCCTGCTGTACCCAGAGGCAGTCGGTCTTGAAGGTCAGCGCATCGCAGACCGCCTGCCGCTCCTTGGGCGTGCGGGCGTGCTCGCGCACGTAGCGAAGGGCGAAGTCGGCGTCGCGCGGCGCTTGGTCGAGCCGGCGCTGGAAGTAGGTCATGACCGCCGGGTTGATGAAGTCGTAATGGGTGAGCATCCCCGTGATCCGCTCCTCGTGCAGCGAGGGCGCGAAGAGCTCGGTCAGCGAGGAGGCTATGGCCTCCAGGGGTGTGCGGTCGCGGACGAAGTGGACGTAGGCGTCGACGGCGAAGCGGGTCGCGGCAAGGATGCCCCTGGTCGATTCCACGTAGTCGCGGTCGAGGCCCAGGCCGTCCGTGAGCTTGAGCCAGCGCTCGATGCCGCCCTCGGTGCCCGCGAAGCCGTCATGGTCCTCGATCCGGTGGCGCCATTCGAGCCGGAGCTGGCGGTCGCGGAAGCGGGACAGGACCACCGCGTCCTTTATGGGGATGGAGCTTTGATAATAGTAGCGGTTAAGGGCCCAGGCCTGAACCTGCCCCTTGGTGAGCTTGCCTCCGTGCAGAAGCCGGTGGAAGGGATGGAGCGAGTGGTACCGAGTGGCGCCGATCCATCGAAGCCGCCGCTCCATGGCCTCGGCACTGTCCAGCGGTTCCTGCGGTTCCGCCAGGATGGACGATTGGTGGGTCATGGGAAGGTGCTCCCGGCCTGGGGGATGGTCCAGCCGGCGGCCTCGGCCGCCAGCCGCTCGGGCGAGCCCGGCTGAAGGACCGGGTTCGAGTTGTTGACGTGGATGAAGACCTTGCGACGGATGTCTATGGAGGCGAGTGCGGCGATCGCGCCGTCCGGGCCGGACATGGAGATGTGGCCCATACGCTGGCCGGTCTTGGCGCCCAGGCCCGCGCGGATCATCTCGTCGTCGGTCCAGAGCGTGCCGTCGAAGAACAGGATGTCCGCGCTGCCGAAGCGTTCCATCAACTCCGGCGTGACGCGAGCACAGGCGGTCACGACATGGACCGTGCGTGCGTTAGCGCGGAAGGTGAGCCCGACCGTGTCGCCCCCCTCGGAGCCCTGACCTTCGAGGTACCACGCCACCTTGCCTGGCACATCGAAGGCCTCGACCGTGAGGCCGGAGGGCGTGCCGTCTGGCAGCGGCAGGACTAGTGCCTCGCCGGGCAAAAGGGCGCGGCGCGGCACGCGGTCGGGGGGCAGCACGCCAAAGATCGGATTGGCCGCCAGCGTGTCCAGCACCTTGGGCGCGGCCCAGATCCCGAAGGGCGAGCCCTCGCGCATCGACAGGAGGCCTGCCACGGCGTCGATCTCCGCATTCGTGAGGATGACCCCCGCGATGGGCGTGTGGCGAAGTTGCGAGGGGTCGGGATGCAGCGCGGGCGTGGCGGTCACCTGCGCCCGCAGATCGGGTGAGGCGTTCAC
>CADCUU010000471.1 GCA_902805995.1 uncultured Rubellimicrobium sp. | reverse complement strand
GGGGCGAGGTATAGCGCCCTCAGGAGCTTCGGAAAGCCCCCTGCGGAACCGGAGCGGTCCGTTCGAACTTGCCTCGGGATCGATGGCAGGGGGGCAGGGGCGATGGAACAGGTGGTCATCGGGGTGGGTGTGACCATGTCCTGCATCCTCGTGTCGGGCCTGGGCTTCTGGGTGGCCGAGGTGCTGTTCACCCATGGCCGGGGCTGGCTGCGCGAACCGCCGCACTCCATCAAGCTCTTTGCCGTGGTGATCGGCACGGGCGCGCTGGTTCTGGGCGTGGTCCTCGCTGGGGTGTGCGTCTGGGCGGGGGCCTTTGTCTGGCTCCGGGTGTTCCAGACGTTTCGGGAAGCGTTCTACTTCGCGCTCGTCTCCTACACGACCGTGGGCTATGGGGAGCTTCTGCCGCCCGGGGAATGGCGCGTGCTGGGGGCGATGGCGGCCGCGAACGGCTTCATCAACATCGGCCTCCTCACGACCCTCCTGATCGAGGGGTTGGGCCATGTCCGCGCGGGCTACCACCGCACGGTGCATGGCGACGACCCGCCGGACTGACCGCTAGCGCAACGTGGCGAAGCGGTCCGACAGCCAGGCCGCGCGCTCCTCCATCCGCCAAGGCGGGTTCACCGTGAAGAGGCCCGACCCCTCCATCCCGTGGCCGGGCCGGACGGGCGGAAACCGGACCTCATGGCGCAGCGCGTCGGGAAACGTCGTCGCGAGCCGCCGCAGCATGGGAGCGTGCCGCGCGTCCGCGAGGATGGGGTACCAGAGCATCAGGGCGCCCACGTTCCAGCGCCGGGCGACCTTTTCCAGGAGGTCGGGGACCGTGTCGTAATCGGACTTCACCTCCCAGGAGGGGTCCACGAGGAGGAGCCCGCGACGCGGGTCCGGTGGCGTGCGGGACAGCGCCATCTCCGCCCCGTCGCGCCGTTCGATCCGCGCGTCGAAGGGGAGGAGGTTGTCCTCCAGCGCGGTGCCCTCGCGCGGGTGAAGCTCCGCCAGGGTGATGCGGTCCTCCGGGCGGAGGCTGAGGGCCGCGACGAGGGGCGAGCCCGGATAGGCGCGGGGCCCATGGAGCCTGCGCGTTTCCGCGAGGACGCGGGCGTAGGGGTCGTCGGGCGCGAACCAGTCCTCGACCCGCGCGATTCCCGCTGCCGCCTCGCCGGTCTTGAGCGCCTCGGGGGCGCCCAGGTCGTAGAGGCCCCGCCCGGCATGGGTCTCCAGATAGGAGAGCGGCTTGGGCTTGCGGGCAAGCTCGGCCAGCACCCAGGCCAGCATCGCGTGCTTCTGGACGTCGGCGAGGTTCCCCGCGTGGTAGCCGTGTTGGTAGGAAAGCATGGCGCGTCAGTTAGCACCGGGGCGGCGGCAAGGGTAGGGTGGGCCCATGCGCGCCACGGCATTCCCCGCCGCGCGTCGTGGGGGGCCAGGCCCGCCCTACCGGAACCGCGCGGGCGACAGCGCCGCCGCAATGTCCGCGCCGATCGTCGGTGCCTGTCCCGCCGCAAGCTCCGCCAGATGACGGCTCGCCGCGCAGGAGCTCTGGAAGCCGTAGCCGCCCTGTCCCCCGCACCACATAAACGAGGGTTCCAGCGGATCGGGGCCAAGCACGAGCTGCCGGTCGGGCGCGAAGGTCCGGAGGCCCGCCCAGGAGGCGAGGAGCCGCGTGACCTCCATGCTCACATGCGCCTCGAACCGGGCGAGGCCTTCGGCCAGGATCATGTCGTCGGCCCAGGCGTCGTGGGGCTCCTGCAGGTCCTCCTCGGCGGGGGAGACGAGGAGCGCGCCCGCGTCGGGCTTCATGTACCAGCTTTCGCCCGCGCCCATGACCATGGGCCAGCGCGACGGATCCTGGGGCGCGGGGATGCGGGCCATCGACCGGCGCAGAGGCGTGAGGCCCAGGGGCGGCAGCCCGGCCATGGCGGCGATCCGGTCAGCCCAAGGCCCCGCCGCGTTCACGAGGACGCGGCCTTCGTGGGTGGCCCCGGCCTCCACGGCCCATCCCGTCGGGGTGCGGCGGATGGCGGTCACGGGGGCGCGCGTCTCGATCCGCGCGCCGTTCGCCCGCGCCTCCCGCTGGAAGCCCTGGAGGAGTAA
>CADCUU010000470.1 GCA_902805995.1 uncultured Rubellimicrobium sp. | reverse complement strand
AGGTTCTCCCGAGGTCCCGCCCTTCCCAGAGAACACGCCCCGCGACCGGCGCGAGGAAGCCCGAGATAGCCGCCAGCAGAGTGGACTTGCCGCCCCCCGACGGCCCCATCAGCGCGACAGCCGATCCCCGCGGCACCTCCAGATCGGCGGACAGGCGAAAGCTACCCTGCGCGAGTTCCAGCCCCTCAAGCCGCAGCATGGCGTCCCCCGTGGTCGCAAAGCCAGAACAGCAGAAGCGCCAGAAGGAGGATTAGCAGCCCCACGCCCGCCGCGGCCTCCATCCGGTAGGCCCCCATCAGCCGCGCCATGAGGAGAGGCAGCGTCGCCTCTCCCTCCCCTGCAAAGAGCGCGATCACGCCGAGGTTCCCGACCGACAGCGCGGCAGCCAGACCCGCCGAGAAGCCCAGCGCCGGACGCAGCAGCGGCAGGACCACGATCCGCAGCTTCGCGAGCCCGCTCAGGCCCAACGAGGCGGCGAGCCGCCCGTGCCGCGCCTCCACCTCCGCGAGCCGTCCGGTCAGCGCCCGCAGCGCGAAGGGCAGCGCCGCGACCCCGTCCACAAGCGCCGTGACCGGAAGCGCCGCCCCCTGAAGCGCCATCACGGGACGCAGGATCAGCAGGAGCCCCGTTCCGATCACGAGCGGCGAGGCCGCTAAGGGTAGCGCTCCCACCATGTGGGCCATCCCGCCCCCCCGCAGGACAAGGGCCAGCGCGAGGAGGAGGCAGATCGCCGTCGCCGCCACTGCCACGAGTAGCGAGCGGCCCATCGCCCCCCAGGTCGCGGACGGAAGGTCATCAAGGCCCTGGACCCCCCTCAGGGCGACAAGGCCCAGTGGCACAAGGAGAAACAGCGCCGCCGCCCCGATCCAGGCCGCATCGAGAAGCCGCTGCCCCAGCCCGCCCGCATCCCAACGCTCCACCGGCCGCCCAAGGCCCGCGCCCAGCACTGGGCCGGTGGTGAGCCAAACCGCCAGCACCGCCGCGCCCCCGCACAGCGCGAACTGAAGAAGCGCGAGCTGCGCCGCGGATCGGAAGTCCGCCTCGAAGAGGATCGCCTGATAGACGGCCAGTTCCAGCGTCGTCGCCCGGGGACCGCCGCCCAGGATCAGCGCCACCGAAAAGCTGGTGAGGCACAGCGCAAACACTGCGGCCAGCGCGCCGGGAACGACCGCCCGCAACATGGGCCATTCCAGCAGCGGCCCCACCGGGGCATTCAGCGTCGCGGCGAGCCGGAAACGCTCGGCCGGGATGTCCTGCCAGCCCTGAAGGAGGAGCCGGGTCGCCAGCGGCAGGTTCAGGAAGACATGGGCGAGGATGACCCCCTGGAGCCCATAGATCGACAGGCGCGGCAACCCCAAGACCGCGAGCCCGTCGTTGAGCAGCCCCTGCCGCCCGAACAGCGCCAGCAGGCCCAGGACCGCGACGATCACCGGCAGCAGGAACGGCGCGCCCAGCAGCGTCACCAACACCCCGCGCCCCGGAAAGCTCCGCCGCGCGAGCGCCCGCGCGACGGGGATGGCGAGGCCCACCGACAGCCCCGCCGACAGCACGGCCTGCCCCAGCGTGAAGCGCAGGGCTGCCCAGTCCGCCCCGGCAAGCCCCCCCTCCCCCGCCGTCCGCCCCAGAAGGGGCAGGAGCGTCCCGAGACAAAGCCCAGCCACGACCAGCGCGGCCAGCATCCCGGGAAGGCGGGGAAGGTCGCGTCCCACGGCTACTGGGACAGCGCCGCGCGCCAGGCCTCGACGGCGGGCTCGCGCAGGGCGGCGGCCTCGTCGGACGGCAGGTAAAGCGTGGTCTCGGGGCGCAGGCTCTCGAACCCCTCGGGCAGGCCGGCCTCGGGGGTCACGGCGGGGTACATCCAGTTCGTCGTCGGGATGACGTCCTGGAAGCCTTCGGTCAGCATGAAGGCCAGGAACGCATCCGCAAGCTCCGGCGCGTCGGTCCCCGCGAGCTTGGCCGCCACTTCCACCTGAAGGTAGTGCCCCTCCTCGAAGGGCAGGGCCGCAAAGCCCGCGTCCTCCTCCGCGATCAGGTGATAGGCCGGAGAGGTGGTGTAGCTCAGCACTAGATCGGCCTCGCCCACGAGGAACAGGTTGTAGGCCTCCGTCCAGCCGGGCGTGACGGTCACGATGTTGTCGGCCAGGGCCTCCCATACCGCCGGGGCCTCCGCTCCATAGGCCGCCTCGATCCAGAGCACGAGGCCCAGCCCCGGCGTGGACGACCGCGGGTCCTGGATCACCAGTGTGGCGTCGCTGTCGGCGAGGTCGCGGAAGCTCCTGGGCATCGGCCCGTCCGCGCGGCCCACGACCGAGAACCAGCCCCAGTCGAAGGGCAGGAACGTATCGTCGGACCACTCCACCGGCAGGTCCAGCGCCGCCTCTTGTCCATGGGGTGCGAAGAGCCCCGCCTCACGCGCCTGCGCGATCAGGTTCGCGTCAAGGCCCAGGACCACGTCGGCCTCCGTCGTCTCCCCTTCAAGCTGGACTCGCGCCAGCAGCGCCGCCCCGTCGCCGCCCGTCACGAACTGGAGGTCGCAGCCGCAGCTTTCCTCGAAGGCCGCCTCGACGGCGGGACCCGGACCCCATTCGGACACGAAGCTGTCATAGGTCAGGACCGTGAGGACCGGCACATCCTGAGCGGCGCCGGGCGCCGCAGCCAGGGCGAGAAGCGGGAGGGTCAGTCGTCTCATCGTTCGTCCTTTCTGTGGCGGACGAACGAGCAGCGGACCATTCCGTGCACCTTCCCTCCGCCGGTGCTAACCGGTTCAGGTTCGACGGGTCCGCTTGCGCGTCTCAGCCCCAAGAAGGGCACCCCGAGGTGCGGCGCAACATAAGCGACTGCGCGTCGTCTGCAAGGGACCCTTTCCCCCGGCGGGGGTGGCCCCTAGCTTCTGGCGCCGGAACAGTTCCCGAAAGGACGTCCCCATGGAATACCGCCGCCTCGGAAAGTCGGGCCTTCAGGTCAGCGCCCTCAGCTTCGGCTCCTGGGTCACCTTCGCCAAGCAGGTGGACACGCGGCTCGCCAAGGAGCTCCTGACCGAAGCCTACGACGCAGGCGTCAACTTCTTCGACAACGCCGAGGGCTACGAGCAGGGCCAGTCCGAGGTCGTCATGGGCCAGGCCCTCAAGGAGCTGGGATGGGACCGCGAGACCTTCGTCGTGTCCTCCAAGGTCTTCTGGGGCGGAGCCAAGCCCACCCAGCGCGGCCTGTCCGCCAAGCACGTGACCGAGGCCTGCCACGCCGCGCTCCGCCGCCTTCAGGTCGATCACCTCGACCTCTACTTCTGCCACCGCCCCGACATCGACACCCCTATCGAGGAAACAGTGCGGGCGATGGACAACCTGATCCGGCAGGGCAAGGTCCTGTACTGGGGCACCTCCGAATGGTCCGCGCAGCAGATCACCGAGGCGCATGCCGTGGCCCGCGAATGGCGCATGACGCCCCCGACCATGGAGCAACCGCAGTACAACCTATTCGAACGCCAGAAGGTGGAGGGCGACTACGCGCCCATCTACGACACCTTTGGCCTTGGCACGACGATCTGGTCGCCGCTGGCCTCGGGCCTGCTGACCGGCAAGTACAACGACGGCATCCCCCAGGACAGCCGTGCGGCGCTGCCCGGCTACGAATGGCTGCGCGAGATATTTGAGGGCGAAAAGGGCAAACGGCGGATCGAGCAGATCCGCGACCTCCAAGGCATCGCCGACGGGCTGGGGATCAGCCTCACGCATCTCGCGCTGGCGTGGTGCCTCGCGAACCCGCGCGTGTCCACCGTCATCCTGGGCGCCTCGCGGCTGTCGCAGCTTCAGGACAACCTCGCGGCGATGGATCATGTCGACAAGCTCACGCCCGACGTCATGGAGGCCATCGAGGGCGTCGTCCAGAACCGCCCCGAGCCGCCGCGCCGCTACTGACCGCCGAACCGGGGCGGGCCGCGCTGGAACCCGCCCCGGCCCACCCCTATGCTGCCCGCATGACCCTGACCCACACCCCGTTCCCCGATCGGACGCAGCACCCCCGGCCAGCGTCATGACAATCATAGAACCCGACTTCGACCGGCTCATCGATCTCCCCGGCGCGGGCCCGACGCCCCGCCCGGTGGAGATCGACGGGCGGGCCATTGGCTTCCACGACCTCCTGAGCCTCCATATCGACGAACTCGCGGACGGAGCCGTCATCGAGGGCGCCGCGGAGGAGGAGGTGGTCCTCGTGCTCCTGGCCGGGGCCATTGCCGTCGATGTCATCCACCCGTCCGCCATGACCGTTTTGCTCGACGCCGATGGCGACTGGGGCCTCCACCTGCCGCCCGGCTCGGCCTGGCGGCTCCGCCCGCAGACTCCGGCCACCCTCGCCCAAGCCGCCGCGCGACCTGGGGTCCCCTTCGCCCCAAAGGCCCTGCGCCCCACGGACGGCTCCCTGCTTCTCGACGGGCCCAACGGCAATCTCCGGCTGCACCTGCATCCGCTCGACGACGCAGCATACGTCACGTCGGACTTGGACGAAGGGCTCGAACGCTTCCTCCATTTCAGCGGACCCGCCCGGGTGGCCGGGCGCGAGCTTCCCCCCATGCACACGCTCGCCCTGCATCCGGGAGAGCGCACTCAGGCAACCGGAGACGGCGAGGTGCTCGCCCTCGCAGCGATCAGGCGCAGTTAAGCGCCGCCGTCCAGCACCTCGCGCAGCTTGGCCGCCAGCTCCTCGACGGTGAAGGGCTTGCCGATCAGCTGCACCCCGGGATCGAGCACGCCGTTATGGACAACCGCGTTGCGCGTGTAGCCCGTGGTGAAGAGCACCTTCAGCCCCGGCCTGCGCCGCAGCGCCTCATCGGCCAACTGACGGCCGTTCATGTCGGGCATGACGATGTCGGTGAACAGGAGCGTCACCTCGGGATGCGCGTCCAGGAGCCGCAGCGCAGCCTGACCCCCCGGGGCCTCCAGCACCCGGTAGCCCAGCTCGGCCAACGCCTCGACAGTGAAGCGGCGCACCATCTCCTCGTCCTCGGCGACGAGCACCACCTCCTGCGCCTCGCCCCGGGGGAGGTCCTCCGACACGGCCTCCTCCGCCTCCTCGACCGGCGCGCCCAGAAGACGCGGCAGGTAGACCTTCACCGTCGTCCCCTGACCGGGCTCGGAATAGATCTTCACGTGCCCGCCCGACTGCCTGACGAAGCCGTAGACCTGACTGAGCCCCAGCCCCGTCCCCTGGCCTACCGGCTTGGTGGTGAAGAAGGGATCGAAGGCCTTGGCGATGACCTCGGGCGTCATCCCGGTCCCCGTGTCGCTCACGGCGATCTGGATGTACTGCCCCGGGGCTACGCCAAGATGCCCGGCCCCATAATGGGAGTCGAGATGCGCGTTCCCCGTCTCGATGGT
This sequence comes from uncultured Rubellimicrobium sp., assembly GCA_902805995.1. Classification (GTDB taxonomy): domain Bacteria; phylum Pseudomonadota; class Alphaproteobacteria; order Rhodobacterales; family Rhodobacteraceae; genus Rubellimicrobium. The sequence goes on along the minus strand of CADCUU010000470.1, from coordinate 5,330 downwards.
GAGGCGCCCGGCCCCGGCCATGGCGTCGCGGGCATTCACGGCAAGGTTCAGGATCACGTTCTCGAGCTGGTTGGGGTCGGCATGGGCCCGCCATAGCCCGCCCGACAGCACCGTCTCGAGCCGCACGCCCGCCCCCAGCGACCGGCTGAGGAGGTCGGACATCCCCTGCACGAGCCGGTTCACGTCCACCGGCTCGGGCCGGAGAGGCTGCTGCCGCGAGAAGGCCAGAAGCCGCTGGGTCAGCAGCGCCGCCCGCCGCGCGCCCTCCATGGCTCCGTCCACATAGCGCCGCGCCCGCGGGTCCCCGTCCCCGATGCGCCGTCCCAGCAGGTCGAGAGAGCCCACCACCGCGGCCAGCATGTTGTTGAAGTCGTGCGCGATCCCCCCCGTGAGCTGGCCCACCGCCTCCATCTTCTGGCTTTGCCGCAGCGCCTCCTCGGCCTGCTCGCGCTGGGCGATGGCCTCCTCGACCCGGTGCTCCAGCGTCTCGTTCAGCTCGCGCAGGGCCACCTCGGCGTTACGGCGCGCGGTGATGTCGTTGAACAGGATGCCGATGCGACCTTCCGCGGGATCGCCCTGCCGGAAGGCATAAACGTCGAACCACCGCCCCAGCATCTCCGAGGGCTGCTCGAAGCGGACGGGCTCCCCTGTGCGGGCCACGCGGCCATAAGTTTCGAACCAGTGCTCCTCCAGCATAGGCGCCGCCTCGCGAAGCCAGCGGCCCACGATCGCCTCGGGAAAGCCCGTCTGCCGGAAGAAGGCTGGATTGGCCTCGATCACCCGGTAGTCGACGCGTCCCGCCGCTTCGCGCACCTGGGCGATGCAGAAGCCCGATTCAATGGTCTCGAACAAGGTGCGATATCGCTCCTCGCTTTCGCGCAACCGCTCCTCGACGATCCGTCGGTCGTCGATGTCGATGACCGAGCCGATGAAGCCCAGGAACTCGCCCTTGGCGCCAAAGCGGGGCGCCGCCGCATCGATGGCCCAGCGCCAGGCGCCGTCCGCGCGCCGGAGCCGGTATTCGATGCGGAACGCGATGCCGCGCGCGGTCGCCTCCAGAAAGACCCGCTCGGCTTCGTCCTTGTCGTCGGGATGCGTGGCCTCCAGCCAGCCCAGGCCGAGCGCCTCCTGCTCGGTCTGGCCGGTGAACTCGTACCAGACCCGGTTGAGGTAGGTGCAATGGCCGGTCTCGTCGGTGACCCACATCATCACCGGCGCGTGGTCGGCCATGTTGCGGAACCGTTCCTCGCTTTCGCGCAGGGCGTCGTCGCGGGCCTTCTCCTCCGCGATGCCCCGCGCCTCGATCACGGTGCCGACTGGCCTGCCCTCGTCATCCAGCACGGGGCTCGCGGTAAAGGCCACCGGATAGAACGAGCCGTCGCGGGCCACGAACAGCTCCTCGCCGCTCATCTGCGCGCACGCGGGAAAGGCGCGGTCGATGGGGCACTCATCGAGCGGGTAGTGGCTGCCGTCCGGCCGCTTGTGGTGGACCACGTCGTGCAGGGGCCGGCCCTGCATCTCCTCGAAGCGATACCCCGTCAGCGTCTCGGCGGCAGCGTTGGCATAGACGCAGTGCTGGTTGTGATCCATCAGGAACACCGCCTCGCGGGTGTTGCTCAGGATCGCGTCAAAGCGCCGGGTCGCCTCCCGCAGGCCTTGTTCCGCGCGGCGGCGCTCCTCCACGTCGAGCAGCACCCCCGGAAAGCTCAGGGGCGTGCCGTCGGGCCCCTTGTCCACGCGGCCATTGGCCTCGATCCAGTAGTAGCGCCCGTCCGCGCGCCGCACCCGGTACTGGTGGGCATAGCGCCCGCCCCGCCCGATCGCCTCCGAGATGGCCTCGGCCAGCCCGGGACGGTCCTCGGGGTGCACCGTGCTGATCACCTCCTCTAGGCTCAGCCCCTCGCGCCCGAGGGCAGGATCAAGCCCGAAGGCCTGGGCAAACGCCTCGTCCACGGTGAAGCGATCCGTGGGCAGGTCCCAGAGCCAGGTGCCGATGATCGCCCCCGCATCGAGAGCGAGCCGCACCCGCTCGGCTCCCCTGCGCGCCCGCGCCTCGCTTTCGTGCAGCCGCCGTTCGGCCATGACCTGGGCCGTGGTTTCCTGACAGACGCAGAAGAAACCCGCGATGACGTCGCCCGCATCCCGCACCGGCGTGTAGGAGAAGGCGAAATGCGCCTCCTCCGCATAGCCTCTTCGCTCCATCATGAGCGTGATGTCGTCCATGGTCACGGCCTCGCCGCGCAGGGCCTGCTCGACGATGGGCAAAAGGTCCGCGCGGATCTCCTCCCACACGTCCAGGAAGGACCGCCCCAGCGCGCCCGGATGCTTCCCCGCGAGGATCGCGACATAGGCGTCGTTGTAGAGAAGCGTGTGATCGGCCCCCCAGGCGATGAACATGGGCTGGCTCGACCCCATCATCACGTCGAGAAGCGTCCGCAGCGGCTGCGGCCAGCCGGTGGCCGGGCCGATCGGCGTGCGCGACCAGTCAAGGGCCGCGATGCGCCCGCGCATATCGCCCCCCGGCGGCAGGTCCAGGTTCATCAGATGTTCACCGACAGGCTGGCCCGCGCTGTCCGGGAGTGTGGCAGCATGGGGGCCTCTGGTCCTGGTCGACTGCCCGGGACATCTAGCTTTCCCATCCGGCCGGTTCAACGGTCCGTAGGGGACCACCGCCGGCAGCGGACCAAGCCCCCAAGTCAGCCCGCAGGATCCTTGGCCGTCCAAGCGATCAAACCTTCGCAAGCCAGCTCCATCCTCCTCAGGAGGTCCCGACCTGAGGTCCCCGTCCCAGGCCGCTACCGCGTCGAGGACATCGCACGGCGCTCCAACATGACCTGTTGGCTGGTCCCGTCGGTCTGCCCCGAGACCTTCTCCTTCGCGACTCATGAGGCCCTGGCGACGGGGACGCCGGTCTACTGCTTCGACCTAAGCGCCCGTGCCGAGGCCGTGGGCCGGACCCCGAACGGCACGGTCCTGCCGCTCGGCCCAGGCGACATGTCCTATCGCATCCTCAAGGCCGAGAGAGCCGGCCACCGTTCAACGACTCGAAGCTCCCGACGCGCCAGCGCCGCGCGCTGAGCCCCGCGCCAAGTCCGGAGCCCGGAACTGGCCGCCCCGCCGGGGGCTGGCAGCAAGTCGCACAGGCCCTGCCTTCAGAACCAGCCCACGGCGACGGACGACCAGAAAGCGAGGCGGACCTGAACGTTCTGGTGATAGACCCCGGACCTGCGAAGCTTGGCGATCCTGGCGGGCCAGGGCGCATCCAGTGCTTCGGCGAAATCCGTCAGGACTCGCCGGTTGCCCGGCGTGAGGCGCGGCAGCGACGCGGCCAGAGCGGCACTGTTCTGGCGGGCCCAGGCCAGATGCGTCCCGCTCAGATGGCGGCGGATGCGGCCCGGCAAGGCGCCTGCTCCCCGGTTCGCCCCCACCACGTTGCCGCCATGCTGCCGGTAGAGGATGCCCGGCTCCGGGTCCAGAATGGCGGTCCCGCCCGCGCCGGTGACGAGTTGATAGGCCCACCAGTCATGAACCGGGATCGGGCCGGCTTCCGGCTCGGCCTGCTGCAACAGGCAGGCCGCTGCGGGCGTCATGATCATCGTGTTGCCGCTCAGCACGTTCTGGACCAGGGCATTGCGGAATCCCAGGGCGCGCGTCGGCAGCGGCGACAGCCCGGTCGGCCTCAGCCCCTCGTCGCAGATCCGCATCCGGCAGCCATAGATCGCCAGGGGCGCCTGCGCCCTCCGCAGGGCCGACAGCCCCCGGGACAGGTGGTCACGATCCCAGACATCGTCCTGGTCGCAGAACGCAACCCAGGAGCCTTGAAGCTCCGCACGCCGCAGCAGGCTGCGGAAGTTCGCGACCGCCCCCGCCCCGGGCCCCTCCACCAGCGTCACCTGACCGTCCGGCCGCCCCTGCATGAACTCCCGGATCAACTGGCGGCTCCCATCGGTCGATCCGTCGTCCGAGATCAGCAGCCGCCACTCCCCATGATCCTGCCCTTCGATGCTGCCGAGCTGATCCGCGAGAAAGCGGCCGCCGTTGTAGGTGGCCATCAGAATCAGAACATGCGGCACGTCACACCCGGCCATTCCAGAGCTTCACAGCAGCGCGCCTCGGATGTCTTGCACGGACACATCCCGACCCCAGCCCAGCAGGACCAGCAAAGTTCCCCAGAAGAACCATTCGCGAATCGACCGAGCCAGCCCTTCGGGTCCTCCGGGCACCCCGAAAAGGGCCGAAGGGCGGCAAGGCGCCACATTCCGACTCCAGGCCACGGCACGGACTCCAAGACCATGGACAAAGGGGGGTGGAGCACCTGCACGCATGGCGCTTCTTGCCCACGGGCTTGGCCCAGGTCAACCGGACCCTCGCCCCCGGGACCTTACAAGTCCGTGCCATCGCCACCACGGCACGCCGTACAGGCCCTGCCCCCACATACCCTTGACCTCATGAGCCAGATCCCGCCCGAACGGACCAACTCGCGGCCCCGTTTCTCACGTCCCACGACCCGCCCGGAACGCCGCGACGCGCTCAGCCAGAAGCCGCTCCGATCTCTGCTGGACCCTGTCGTAATGAGTGTTCTCAAAGCCCCAGATCGTCGAGGACACGTCGGGGCGGTGCCTCACCAGGAAAGGCAGCGTGAGCACCACCGTCGTCCCGCCGCGACGCTCCAGCCAGCGGTCGATGGTGTTCTCGTGAACGCTGGCGTTGGACGGATCCCACTGCGCCAGATGATCCATGACCTCGGCGCCATAGATGTTGAACACCATGCTGACCGTCCGGTCGATGCTCACGAAGGTCGTGCCCTCGAACTCCTCCACCGCCTTGATCCGGAGATTGCGGCTGGCATCCGCGATGAACCCCGAGAACACGTCCCAGGGTCGCTGCGACAGGTAGCGTTCCACCACCCTCAGGCGCTCGTCGAAGTCGGGCGGGAACAGGACATCATCCTCGCAGACGGTGGCCCGCGTCACGCCCGCATCCCGGAGCCTTCGAAACATGTGCTTGTAGCTCAGGGCCGCCCCGGCCCAGGCCGGCCTGGCTTTTAGGCCGTCCCAGACCACGAATCCCTTGTCGCCGCCCTTTTGGAAGAGCATCCGCCGGTGCCGCGTCTCGGGCAGGCTTAGGCAGAGCCTGGGGTCCGGCGGCACCGCCACTGGATAGCCCGGCGCCTTTTCCAGGAAGGTCTCGAAGCCGATCATACGCAGCGACAGGAGCACGCGGCGGAACCAGGTCTCGAAGCGGTTGACGTCCTGCGCCGCGCGCCTGAGAAGAGCCTCCGCCCGGTCGCGCCGATGGTCCTCGTCCTCCAGCGCGCGTGACAGCGCCGC
>CADCUU010000469.1 GCA_902805995.1 uncultured Rubellimicrobium sp. | reverse complement strand
GCAACGACCACATGGCCTTTGCCGTGCTCGACACCCTGCGGTTCGAGATGGGGCTGTCCGTTCCCGACGAGGTGTCGGTCGTGGGCTACGACGACGTGCCGATGGCAGCCTGGGGGGCCTACGATCTGACCACCGTGCGCCAGCCGCTGGAGGAGATGGTGGAGGCCACGGTCGCCGCGCTCCTGGCCCGGATCGAGGGCGAGAGCGAGCCCCGCAAGGTCCGCCTGCCCGGCCGACTGATCGTCCGCCGCTCCGCGAGGCGGCCCGCATGATCGCCGTCCTTTCCCTCCGGGCCTCGTGCCCGGCCTTCTCCCGATCCTGAACCCGAAGGAGCCCCGGATGCTCGACAACCCCGCCATCACCCAGGCCGACCTCGACGCCCGCACCGTCCGCTACGGCGACCTGCGGCCCTGCAAGACCGCCTTCATCGACGCCCACACCCCGGGGTCGAACCAGAAGGAGAACTTCACCATCATCGGCGGCGGCGTGTCGGAATCCCCCGACCAGCATGTCCACATCGTCGACACGCCCGGCTTCAACATTGGGGCCGCGGGCCAGCCGCCCAGGTGCCGCAACTCCCTGCACAGCCACCGCACCGCCGAGGTGTTCTTCATCCTCAAGGGCCGCTGGCGCTTCTTCTGGGGCCGCTGGGGCAACGCCGGAGAGGTCGTGCTGGAGGAAGGCGACATCTTCAACATTCCCACCGGCATCTTCCGCGGCTTCGAGAACATCGGCACCGACTACGGGATGATCATGGCGATCCTGGGCGGAGACGATGCGGGCGGCGGCGTGATCTGGGCCCCCCAAGTCATCACCGACGCCAAGGACCATGGCCTCGTGCTGGGGCAGAACGGCAAGCTTTACGACGGCAAGAAGGGCCAGACCCTGCCCGAAGGTGTCCAGCCCATGCCGCTGCTGACGGAGGAGGAGCTGAAGACCTTCCCCGAGCCCACGACCCGCGACGTCGTCCCCGACTTCGTGGCCCGCTACTGGGACCTGATGGCGCTGTCCGACCGCCAGCCCGCGAGGGTCATCGCCGCCGACGGCATCCTCCAGGACCGCCCCGGCTTCGAGGTGGAACTGCTGTCCCGCAACTCGATCCCTGACGAGTTCCACGCCCATGACCATCACGCGGTGCTGATGCCGATGCGCGGCCACTGGCGCCTGCGCTTCGAGAACGGGCCCGAGACGGTGCTGAACCCCGGCGACACGGCCCTCGTGAAGCCCGGAGAGCGGCACGCGCTGGCACCCTCCATGACGGGCGAGGCCTCGCTTTACCGGGTCATCGCTACGGACGACCCGGCGGGCCTGACCCGGAGGCTCGCGTGAGCCTCCTCGCCACCCATGTCGGCTCCCTGCCGAGGGGCCAAGCGGTCGTGGACTTCCTCTTCGCGCGGGAGCGCGGGGAGGACTACGACCCGGAGGCCTTCGACCGCTGCATGACCGAGGCGGTGTCGGAGGTCGTCCGCCGGCAGGTCGAGGCGGGGATCGACGTCGTCTCGGACGGAGAGACATCGAAGATCAGCTACGCCACCTACGTCAAGGACCGCTACACGGGGTTCGAGGGCGACAGCCCCCGCAACGCGCCTGCGGACCTCAAGATGTTTCCGACCTTCCTCGACCGGCTCGCCAAGCAGGGCGGCACGCCGCAATACGCGCGGCCGATGTGCATGGGCGAGGTCACGTCCAAGGGCCAGGGCGAACTGCAAAAGGACATCGCCAACCTCAAGGCCGCAATGGCGACGTATGGCGCTTCCCACGGCTTCATGAACGCCGCCTCGCCGGGGGTGATCTCGCTCTTCCTCCAGAACGGCTTCTATCCGACGCGGGAGGCCTACCTCGCCGCGCTCGCGGATGCGATGCGCGATGAATACCGCACCATTGTGGAGGCCGGGCTCGATCTTCAGGTGGACTGCCCCGACCTCGCGCTGTCGCGGCACATGCTGTTCACGCATCTGTCGGACGAGGAGTTCGTGAAGGTCGCGGAAAGCCATGTCGAGGCGCTGAACCATGCGCTGGACGGCCTGCCGGAGGAACGCGTCCGCGTCCATATCTGCTGGGGCAACTACGAGGGCCCGCATGTCTGCGATATCGACATGGCCAAGGTCCTCCCCAC
>CADCUU010000468.1 GCA_902805995.1 uncultured Rubellimicrobium sp. | reverse complement strand
GATGAGCTGATAATCCGGGAACACCTTGGCGATATCCGCGAGGGTGTTGGCCACGAAGATCTCGTGCCGGCCATGGACGACCTCGAACCAGGCGTTCATCTCGATGGGCTTGGTGCCTGTGGCGGGATAGCTTGCCGGGTCGCTCGTATAGGCGCGGCGGGCGAGCCCGGCCGTCATGTCCACCGTCATCACAGTAAAGAGCTTCGCCCCGACGACGGCCTGCGCGAGGCGGTGAAGCGCGGCATAGGCGTCGTCCGGGGTGGCCGCGGCGGCGAGGTCGGCGTCGAAGGCGCGTCGTGCCTGGGCGGTGTCGGTCATGGGTGGTCCTTCGGCTCGGGGAGGGCGCCGCCGCTGGCAGCGTAAAGCTCCCGGGAATAGGGGTCGGCAAAGGCGCCGTCGTGCAGCGCCGTGGCGGGCGCGATCTCAACCACGCGGCCCCGGTTCATGATGGCCATGCGGTCGCACATGAAGCTCACGACCGGCAGGTTGTGCGTGACGAGGAGGTAGGTGAGCCCGTGCTCCGCCCTCAGGCGCTTGAGCAGGTTCAGGATCTCGGCCTGTACGCTGACGTCCAGAGCACTGGTCGGCTCGTCGAGCAGGAGCACGCGCGGCTCGAGGATCAGGGCGCGGGCGATGGCGACGCGCTGGCGCTGCCCGCCCGACAGCTGGTGAGGGTAGCGAAAGCGGAACCGCCGGTCGAGGCCCACATCCCGCAGCACCGTCTCCACCCGCGCGTCGCGGTCGCCGATCCCGTGGATGGTCAGCGCTTCGGTCAGCACCGCATCCACCGTCTTGCGCGGGTGCAGCGACCCATAGGGGTCCTGGAAGACCATCTGCACCCGCCGGGCGAGCGTCCGGTCGGGCCGGTGGCTTGCGGACTGGCCAAGCACCCGGATCGTCCCGGTCCAGTCCGGCGCGAGCCCGCTGATCGCCTTGAGCACGGTGGACTTGCCCGACCCGCTCTCGCCCACAAGGGCGAAACTCTCCCCCTCCGCCACGTCGAAGGTGACGTCGTGGACGACGGGGGTGCCGCTGTAGGCAATGGTCAGGTCGCGCAGCGAGATCGCGGTCATGTCCCCTCCCCCGCCCGCCGGTCGAGGGTCGGCAACTCGGTCCGTGTTTCCCGCATCCGGGGGACCGAGGCGAGGAGCCCGCGCGTGTAGGGATGCGTGGCCTCGCCCAGCCGGCGCGCCTCGCAGGTTTCCACCACCCGGCCCGCGTTCATCACCAGGATGCGGTCGCAGTAGCGCGCCACAAGGTCGAGATCGTGGCTGATGAGGATCAGCCCCATCCCGTTGCCCTTCACGAGGTCGTCCATGAGGTCCAGCACCTGCGCCTGCACGCTGACATCGAGGGCGCTCGTGGGCTCGTCGGCGATCAGCAGGCTGGGGCGCGGGATCAGCATCATCGCGATCATGATCCGCTGGCCCATCCCGCCGGACACCTCGTGCGGATACATGGCTGCCACGCGCTCGGGGTCGTTGATGCGGACGGACTGCAGCATCTCGATCACGCGGGCGCGGGTCGCGGCGCGGGTGAGGCGCGCGTGGACGCGCAGCGCCTCGGCGATCTGGCGGCCCACGGTCATCACCGGGTTCAGCGAATAGCGCGGGTCCTGCATGACCATGGAGATCCGGGCGCCCCGCAGGCCCCGCATCCGCCGCTCGGACAGGGAGGTCAGCTCCTCCCCCTCGAAGGCGAGGTGCGCGGCCTCCACCCGGCCCGGGGGGCGGATCAGTCGCAGAATGGCGCGCCCGGTCATGGACTTTCCCGACCCGCTTTCGCCCACGATCCCCAGCCGTTCGCGGCCAAGGTCGAACGACACGCCGTCCACCACGTTCACCCGCCCGCCGTCCCGCGTTGGGAAGCTCACGCGAAGGTCGCGGACCGACAGGAGCGGCGCCGTCATGACTTCCCCGCGCTTTTCGGGTCGAGAGCGTCGCGCAGCCCGTCCCCCAGGAAGCAGAAGCCGAGGCTCACCAGGATGATCGCGAAGCCCGGCATCGTGGCCACCCACCACTGGTCGAGGATGAAGGTCCGCCCGCGCGAGATCATCGCCCCCCATTCCGGCAAGGGCGGCTGCGCGCCGAGGCCCAGGAAACCCAGGCCCGCCGCCGTCA
>CADCUU010000467.1 GCA_902805995.1 uncultured Rubellimicrobium sp. | reverse complement strand
CATCCCGCAGCCCGTCCCGTGAACGATGGGGACCACGCCGTCGATGGCAGGGTTGTCACGGAGCCAGGGCTCCCTCTCGCAGGCCTCGGCGATGAAGCGGGCGACGGAGCCGGAGCAGTTCACCGAGGTGATAACGCCCAGGTAGTTGCGCGTGCCCACCTGCCCATCAGCGCGCCGGTAGCCGTCGAATGTGCGCGCCTGCGTCACGAGCCGGAGCGGGCGCAGGTCCGTGCCAAAGGCGTAGTCGATGTCATGCGCGCCCATGCCAAGGTTGTGGGTATGGATGTGCTCCCCCGGTGCGATGGGTTGCGTCGCGGCCCCGATGATCTGGCCGTAGCGGATCACGTTCGCCCCTGGCGCGATGGGGGCGGTGGCGATCTTATGCCCGCGCGGCACGGCCATGGGCAGCGGAAATCCCAGTTCGGGAAGCACCGTGCCGGCAGGAAGGTCCGCCAAGGCGATCACCACGTTGTCTCCGGGATGGAGGCGGATCGTGGCGGAGGTGCTGAGATCGAGCATCGGGGGCCTCATGGCGGGTTGATTGACAGGGCTGGGGCACTCACTAACATGCTAGCATGTCGTCGCATATCCCTGAAAGCGTTCCGGAGGCTCCACGGCTGCGGCCCCTTGACGCCTTTGCGGGGTCGCTGGCCCAGCGGGTCTATGCCTCCGTCAAGGAAGCGATCCTCGACCTCTCGCTCCGTCCCGGGGCCATCTTGCGCAAAGGCGAGGTCTGCGAGACCCTGGGCGTGTCGCGGTCCCCGGTGAGCGAGGCCGTCGCTCGGCTGGCCGCCGAGGCGCTGGTAGACGTGGTCCCGCAGGCCGGCACCTTCGTCGCGCGGCTGTCGATGGAGGAGGTGCGAGAGGGGGCCTTCCTGCGCGAGGCCCTGGAACTTGCAGCCGTGGAGCAGGTGGCCCGAGAGGTCAGGCCCGATCAGGTGATCCAGCTTCGCCGCAACCTCCGTTTTCAAGAGGGGCTGGTGGCCGACGACGATACCGCCGGGTTCTATGACGCGGATGCCGAGTTCCACGAGCTGATCCTCGGCTTCACGGGGCACCGCCGCCTTCCGGGACTGTCGCGCACCGCCTGGGTCCATGTGGACCGGGCGCGCCGCCTGCTGCTGCCCGAACGGGGCCGGATGGGTGAGACGGTGGAGGAGCACCGCGCCATCTTGGCTGCGATCGAGGCCAAGGACGCCGCCGGTGCTCGGGCGGCCCTCCGGTCCCACCTACGTCAGGTGGTGACGCGGCTCGAACGGCTCGCGGGAGAGAGGCCCGAACTTTTCGCGGGGGGTACGGCGGCATGAACGCGCGATTTCGGAGCGCAGGACCGTCTTGCGACCGCGCGGCGCCAGCCTTGGCCATGAGGGCAGAGCAGGGCAGCGCCTCGGACCGGCGGCTTGCGGGAAGGGGTCAAGGATGCACAGGACTACAGCTATGGATCAGACGGTCCCGGTCGGGAGAGAGAACGTGACAGGACTGGCCAAGCGTCACCACTCCAAGAGCGGGCTGAACTTCACTGAACTGGGCCTCGGCACCGCGCCGCTTGCCGGCCTCTATCGTCCGGTAGGCGAGGAGGAGGCCCGCGCCGTGATGGAAGCCGCCTGGGCGGGCGGCGTCCGGCATTTCGACACAGCCCCGCTCTATGGCCTGGGCTTGGCCGAGACGCGGCTCAACCCGTTCCTGCGGGGCAAGCCGCGGGACAGCCATGTCCTCTCCAGCAAGGTCGGGCGCTGGCTTCGCGCCACCACGCCCGGCGCGCGCGAAGGCCACGGCAAGTGGTTCGACGTCCCCTCGCGCGTGGGCGTCTACGACTACTCCTACGACGGCGTGATGCGGTCCGTGGAGTTCTCTCTCGAACGGCTGGGGGTAGACCGGATCGACATCCTCCACGCCCATGACCTCGACGTCTGGACCCATGGCTCGCAGGAGGCGCTGGACCTCTGGCTCCGTCAGTTCGTCCAAGGTGGGCACCGGGCTCTGCACGAGATGCGGTCCCAGGGCGTGATTCGGGCCATCGGGCTCGGCATCAACGAATGGGAGACGGCGCAGTGGCTGGCCGAACGGGCGGACCTCGACGTCATCCTCCTGGCCGGGCGCTATACCTTGCTGGAACAAGGGGCAGC
>CADCUU010000466.1 GCA_902805995.1 uncultured Rubellimicrobium sp. | reverse complement strand
CTCCGCCTCCTTGCCCGGCACCACCTTGGCCGAGAGCCGCCCGACCTGCTTCATATGCGCCCGCAGCCGCCCGAGGAGGTCCGCGTTCTCCGCCAGACCCTCGGCCAGGATGTCGCGCGCGCCCTCCAGCGCCGCCTTGGTGTCGGGGACTGCCTCGGTCACATAGGCCTTGGCCAGTTCCACCGGATCTGCCCGCCGGTCGGCCAGCACGCGCTCGAACAGCGGCTGCAACCCGTTCTCCCGCGCGATCATCGCCTTGGTGCGGCGCTTGGGCTTGAAGGGCAGGTAGATGTCCTCAAGCTCCGCCTTGGTCGTCGCCGCCCCGAGCGACCGGGACAACTCGTCCGTCATCTTGCCCTGTTCGGCGATGGATGCGGTGATGGCCGCTCGACGGGCCTCCATGTCGCGCAGATAGGTCAGGCGCTCCGCCAGGGTGCGAAGCTGCGTGTCGTCGAGGCCCCCCGTCGCCTCCTTGCGATACCGCGCGATGAAAGGCACCGTCGCGCCCCCGTCCAGAAGCGCGATCGCCGCCGTCACCTGCTGCGGCCCGGCCCCGATCTCACCGGAAATGACCTGGGGGATGCGACGGGCGGGGTCGATGCTCATGGGGCGTCCTGCTGGCTCGGGGGAGACGGGCGGCCTCCATAGCGCCGGGCCGCCGCCGGGCCAAGGCCCGCGCACGACGGGCGACCTATGAGGCGCCGACGATCCGGCGCGTCATCCCTGCTGCCACGGCCTCGCCTCCTTGCGGCTACCACGTTTCGCCCGTGCCCTCTGTGGGCCTAGGCCGTCCGAAGGTGCCCCCGGCGCGCACTGGTCGTCAATCTCCCCCGAAAGCGGTTCAGGAGAGCCCCAAACCAACGCGGTGCGAACAGTCTGGAAAGCGTCGATAGCCTCATGGAATTGCTGTGAGGCCGCTTGAAGGTCCGGCGCGCCATCGGCTTCGGCCATCTCAAGCTTCGATCCGGTTTCCGCGACTCGGGAGAGGGCACACTTGTAGGCCGACCAATCAGGCTTTTCGAACAATGGCATCCGCACGAACCGACTTACCCCAGCGGGTCTGACTCTAGGCGGCACCACGGGCCTGTCGATGGAAGCCGCATGCTTCGCGCCCAAGTGCGGCCCAACAGGCAGGCCTCCGCCCAAAGTCGAACCCCGTCCGCCTAGGGCCAAGCGTCACGTCCCGGCAGTGGACTCACTCGAAACCATTGAACCCCCTCGCTATCGCGAAGCGGATGTTGTTGGCTGCGATCAGCGAACCCCAAAGCGCCCACCCAAAGGACCGCCTTGTCCCAGACCCTCCGCCACCCCGAAATCCTGGAGATCGCCCGCCGCGACGGCAAGGTGTCAGTAGAGGGGCTCGCCCAGCATTTCGGCGTCACGCTCCAGACGATCCGCCGCGACCTGACCGAACTGGCCGAGGCGGGGCGCCTCGAACGGGTCCATGGCGGGGCCGTTCTGCCCTCGGGCACCAGCAACATCGGCTACGACGAACGGCGGCGCCTCTCGGGGGACGCCAAGGCCGCCATCGCCCGCGCCTGCGCGCGCCTTGTCCCTGAGAACGCGTCCGTCTTCCTCGCCATCGGCACGAGCACCGAGGCCGTCGCGCGCGAACTTCTCGCCCACCGCAACCTCCTTGTCGTGACGAACAACATGAACGTGGCGAACATCCTGATCGCCAACCCCGACTGCCAGATCATCCTGGCGGGGGGCTCCATCCGCCGGTCGGATGGCGGCATCGTGGGGTCGCTCACCGTTCAGACGATCCGGCAGTTCAAGTTCGACCTCGCGGTCATCGGCTGCTCGGCCCTCGACGAGGACGGCGATCTCCTCGACTTCGACCTTCAGGAGGTGGGCGTGAGCCAGGCCATCCTGCGCCAGTCGCGGCACAGCCTGCTCGTCGCCGACCACTCCAAGTTCCAGAGGAGCGCACCCGTCCGCATCGCCTCGCTCGGAGACCTCGGCGGATTCGTCACCGACCGGCCCTTGCCACAAACCCTTGCGGAGCGTTGCCGTGAATGGGGCACCCAGGTGACCGTGGCCGAGCCCGGAACCCGCGACGCACCCTGAGCGTGCCGGTCAGCCTTCCCCAACCAGCAACAGGCCGCGGCAGACCCCCAGCCAGACC
>CADCUU010000465.1 GCA_902805995.1 uncultured Rubellimicrobium sp. | reverse complement strand
GGCGTAGACGAGCTGGACCGCGCCAAGCTGCTCCACGACCTCCACGCGGCCAGGGAGCGGGCCGTCGGGTGAGGCCTGGATCATCTCGGGCCTGAGGCCCAGCGTCACGGCGTCGCCGGGATTGGCGGAGCCGGGACGCACCAGGGCGGGCAGGCGCGTGCCGCCCGCGAGTTCGATCAGCGCCTCGTTGCCTTGCGCGGCGGCGACGCGGCCCTTGAGGAAGTTGATCTTGGGCGAGCCCAGGAAGCCTGCCACGAACATGTTGGCGGGACGCTCGTAGAGGTCGAGGGGGGCGCCCACCTGCTCGATGACGCCGGCGCGCAGGACCACGATGCGGTCGGCCATGGTCATGGCCTCGGTCTGGTCGTGGGTCACGTAGATCATCGTCGCATCGAGCCGATGGTGGAGGCGCGCGATCTCGGTCCGCATCTGGACGCGGAGATTGGCGTCGAGGTTCGACAGGGGCTCGTCGAAGAGGAATACCTTGGGCTCGCGCACGATGGCGCGGCCGATGGCGACGCGCTGGCGCTGGCCGCCCGACATCGCGCGGGGCTTGCGGTCGAGATACTGGTCGAGCTGGAGGATGTCGGCCGCCTTCGCGATCCGGCTGTCGATCTCGGCCCGGGGGGTGCCGATGTTGCGCAGGCCGAAGGCCATGTTCTCGCGCACGCTCATATGCGGGTAAAGCGCGTAGTTCTGGAACACCATCGCCACGCCGCGGTCGCGGGCGGCGGTGTCGTTGACCCGCTCCCCCCCGATCAGGACGTCGCCGGCGGTGATCTCCTCAAGGCCCGCGATCATCCGCAGGAGCGTGGACTTGCCGCAGCCCGAGGGGCCCACGAAGACCACGAATTCCCCCTGCCGCACGTCGAGCGACACGTCGTGGATCACGTCCACCGGGCCGTATGACTTGGAAACGCTGCGCAAGGCCACATCAGCCATGCACTCTCCTCCCTTGGGCCACCTGAGTTATCGCAGGTTATAATTTTGCTTGATCATGACTAATACGAGTGGGACGATCAAGGACCAAGTTGACGCCCGCCCAAGCCAGTGCGATGGGCCGTCGGTTGGCAGCTAGGAGGCAGGGGTTCGTTGTCCAGGAAGCCCACCATGACCGACATCGCGGCCGCCTGCGGCGTGTCGCAGGCCACGGTTTCGCTGGTGCTCAACAACGCGCCGGGCACCCGCATCTCGGCCACGACGCGTGAGGCGGTGATCGCCAAGGCGCAGGAGCTCGGCTATGCGCGGGGAGGACGTCCGGGAGGGCGACGTCCGCTCGTCGTCATGATCATCAACGACGTGACCTGCTCTCCCCATGTGGCCGGGCTGATCGAGGGCGTCTCGGAGGCGGCGAACGAGATCGGCCTGTTCGTGTCGGTGCTGCCGACGGTCGGCGACAAGGCGACCGAGGCCGCCGCTCTCGATCACGCCGAAGCCGCCGGCGCCGCCGGGGTCATTTATGCCCGCCTGATCACCCAGGAGGTGACCCCTCCGCCCCAGCTCAGGGATCGGCCCACCGTACTCCTGAACTGCTATGCGCCTCGCGATCCGTTCCCTTGCGTCGTGCCCGGTGACCTTGCCGCCGGCCTGACCGCGACGCTCACCCTCATTGATGCGGGCCACCAGCGCATCGCCTTCATCGGCGGGGAGGACTCGATCGAGGCCTCGCGCGAGCGGCTGAAGGGCTACAAGCGCGCCCTGGCCATGCGGGACATCGCGGCCGATCCGGCGCTGATCGTGAAGGGCGGCTGGACGATCGCGGGCGGGCATGCGGCGTTGGTGAGCCTTCGCCGGCTCGCCGATCCGCCCACCGCGGTCTTCTGCTTCTGCGACCGGACGGCGGTCGGGGTCTACAACGCCGCCCGCGAGCTGGGCCTGCGCATCCCGGACGACCTGTCGGTCGTGGGCTTCGACAACGAGGCGTTCACCGCCGACATGGCGCCCCCGCTCTCGACCATGGAGCTCCCCCATGCCGACATGGCGCGGCATGCCGTCGAGGAACTGCACCGGATGATCATGCTGCCCGGATCGCGCCCCCGCCACCAGCGCATGAAGTTCGACTGCCCCCTGATCCTGCGCCAGTCCATCGCCCCGCGCGAGACCTGCGGTTCGGGGGAGGACTTTGAGCGGCGTGGCATGAGGGCCCCGCTTGCGGGCTGATGAGGGTCGGCGCGTCCGGGCCCGATGCCTGCCGATGACCTGTCGGGGCGGTGTTCGGCGCTCAGTGGATTGGCTCTTCGCTTGGACTGCTCGCATCATGAAGACTCGCCTCCTTGGAACGGAACATGCGGAGGAGGCCGCGCGGGTCATGCGCGCCTCGTTCGACGAGCGCCTGCCCTGGCTCGCGGGACTGCACACGCCTGACGAGGATCGGCAGTTCTTTCGCGACCACGTCTTCCCGGCGCATCAGGTCCATGGCGTCCTTGAGGAGGGCAGGCTGGCCGGCTTCGTCGCCTTTCGCGAGGACTGGATCGATCAATTGTACGTCCTGCCGGAGGCGCAGGGCAGGGGCATTGGAGCCGCGCTCCTCCAGGTGGCGCAGTCAAGCTGGCCGCAGCTGTCGCTTTGGACGTCCCAGCGCAACACGGCTGCGCGTCGATTCTATGAGCGGCACGGATTCGTTTCCTTTGAGGAGACCGATGGCCACCTGAACGAGGAACGAGAGCCCGATGTCCGGTACCATTGGTGCCGGTCATAAGTCAGGGATGATGAGCGCATGCGCTGTGGCGATCACCGGCCCTGGTGCGCATCTGCGTGCGGACGGGCTTCCTGGCGCCAGTCCCGCTCCAAGGGCCTGCCCCCGTGCAGCCGTTCCGCTTCCCTCTTGCTTTCCAAAGGTCGTCCACGGATGACCATGGCGCCAGCGAACCGTGATCTGGCCCAGTTCAGTCCATCGATGAAGAAACAGACGAGGTCAGATATGCGCCGGCGGGCCCTTCCGATTCTGCTAGCTCTCGCGCTTCTTGGCGGCTGCGGCACCGGCGATGCGGGCCGCGCCGTGATCGAGGGTGCGGGGCCAGACGAGTTCGTGAAGCTGCGGGCCGGCCCTGGCCTTGGCTATCGCATCATCCTGGGCCTGCCTGACGGGACCGCACTGGTCCGACGCGACTGCGTGACCGAACTGGGCCAACTCTGGTGCAGGGTCTCGCTCTCCTCGGCACCGCGAGTCACGGGTTACGTCTCCGCCGACTACCTCTCGGCGCCCTGACCGCTGCTTGCTGGTTCTGGCAAGCTGGTTCGAGGCTTAGAGCGCCCAGCCCGGGCGGAAGATGCGCTCGCCTCGCGAGTTCATCCCGGGTCAGGCCGCGCGCCCGAGTGTCCGTTCGAACGGCGGCCGGTTCGCTCCATTGTCGAGGTTACAGCTCCCCCGCCTTGCGGTTGCGGGCTTCGGCCATAGGTTCCTGTCTCCGCTCTCTTTGTCGGAAGGACACACCGGATGCAGCGTGTCGCACTCGGGGCGCGTCCCGACTGGCGGGAGAAGGCGCAGGCCGCCGGCTTCGTCTTCACCGAGATGTATGACGAGATCTACTGGGAGGAGGCCGAGGCCTACGAGTTCTCCCTGCGCCAGATCGACGACGACATCCTCGCGCCGTCGAACGAACTCCACGCGATGTGCCGCGAGGCCGCCGACCGCATCGTTCGGTCCGACGAGCTGATGACCCGCCTGGCCATCCCGCGCGAGCACTGGGACCTCGTCGCGGGGTCCTGGCACGCGCGCGAGCCGGAACTCTATGGTCGCTTCGATCTCGCCTATAATGGGCGGGGTCCGGCGAAGCTGCTTGAATACAACGCCGACACGCCGACCGCGCTCTACGAGACGGCCGCGTTCCAGTGGCAATGGCTGGAGGACCAGATCGACCGTGGCGTCCTGCCGCCCGACGCCGACCAGTTCAATCGCGTCCACGAGGCCCTGGTCGAGCGCTTCCGGCAGATCCTGCCGCCGCACACGGACATCCATTTCGGGGCCTGGATGGAGCATGTCGAGGACGAGGCGACGGTCGAGCAGCTGGCCTATGCGGCGCGGGATGCGGGCCACGTCGCCTGGCCGGTTCATACCGGGACGATCGGGCTCAGCGACCGTGGCCAGTTCACGGACGAGGAGAGCCGCGTCATCGGAACGATTTTCCTGCTCTACCCTTGGGAGGACATGCTGCGCGACGAGTTCGGACGCGCCATCGCGAAGTCCGGCTGCCGGGTGATCGAGCCGGCCTGGAAGGCGGTGGTGTCCAACAAGGGGCTTCTGCCGGTGCTCTGGCGGATGTTCGAAGGGCACCCGAACCTGCTGCCCGCCTTTTTCGAGGACGAACTCGCCTCCGGCGAACCGCTCGTGGCTCGCTCATCCGATCTCCTCGCCCGCGCCCATGTGAGAAAGCCCCTCTTCTCCCGGGAAGGGTGCAGCGTGCGCATCGTCGAGGAGGGGCGCGTCACGGAGGAAGCCGAGGACCGGCGCTACGACGAGAACCCGGTGATCGTGCAGGCCTACCACCCGCTCCCGGCCTTCGAAGGAAACCACCCGGTCCTTGGCGCATGGATCATCGGGGAGACATGCGAGGGTCTCTGCATCCGGGAGGACAGGGGTCGCATTTCCTCCGACATGAGCCGGTTCAAGCCACATTACGTCATCAGCTGAAGGACGCCCCATGCCCGACACACTCCTCCCTCGACGGCGCCTTCGCTCGCGCGCCGTGCCGACGATGCTGATGGGCCTCGCAGCGCTGGCCCTGGCCGCCTGCGAGGATGATCCGGCGGTCCAGGCCCAGGCCTTTCCCGACCTCGCCTCCTGCCTCGACCAGGCCGACGAGGCGGAGGCGCCGTTTACGGCCGAGGACTGCGAGACGGCCTTCGCTGCCGCTCAAAGTGCCCACCTTGAAAGCGCTCCGCGTTATGAGGACGAGGCGCTCTGCGAGGAGCAGCATGAGGGGGAGTGCGTGGCCGAGATGCGCCCGGGTGGGTCGGTCTTCATGCCGATCCTGACTGGCTACCTGCTCGGCCGCGCCCTGTCGGGCAGCAGCCGGCCTTTGCTCGCCCAGCCGCTGGTCAGCCGCCCGGGTGGGTTTGCGACCGTCGCGGGCGACACGCGGCTGAGTTCGAACACGGGTGCGACGGAGGTGCGGTCCTCTGCCTTCCGCGCGGCGCCATCGGCCCGTCTTGCTCCGGCGCTGTCGCGAGCGGCGGTGGCGCAGAGAGGGGGCTTTGGGGGAACACGGACCGCGATCGGCGGCCGTGGGGCAGGGGGCTGACGTTCAGGTTGTCCCAACATTGAACGATTTAAGGCGGGACCTCCTGAGCGTCCCCGCTCGCATCCAGGCCCAGGCAAGAAGGGCACCCGCCTGCACCCCTGACGGGGCGGAGCCCTGGCTTTTGCCAGACAGGGCCGCCCCGCCCGACACAGCGCATTGCTGCCGGCAAGACGCATGGCTTTGCGCAAGTCAGTTCCCCGTGAGACGATTTGCCGGTCGAAACGCTCAAAAAGAAAGCGCCGCCGGTCGAGGGGGCCAAATCTATCCGCCGCTGCTCTTGCGTCCTGCCCATGATGGTCGCCTCATTTTGGCAAGCTAAGGCCGCGTCATCAGAAAATCGGCTGGGCGGGGGACCCAAATGGAGCAGGAGCGACACGGATGAAGATCTTCCCATTCTGGAGCGGTGCCACGTCGTCCGATGAAGACCCTGCCGGGGACGAGCGCCCGGCAGAGGGCAGGCCCGCGCACTCCTACGGCGCGCGGGGCAGCCTACCGCGGCGGCGCCCCGTCCGGGATGGCGCTGCGACAGACCCAAGGGGCGAGGCGCCCGATCCCAGGCCTCGAAGCCCTTCTCTCGCAAGCCCGAGTGCCGGGGTTCAGGATGCCCACGAAGCTGCGAAAGGTCCGGCCCTGGAAATCCGTCCGGCGATCGCTTCTTCCCCAGGGATCGGCGAGACCGTCGGGATGGTCGATCCTGGGCACCTGCTTGCCGAGCGTGATCAGGCAGGGCTGGACCAGATTGCCGCCGTTCTCGAAGCCCTGCGTCCCGGGGGGCAGGTCGTGCTGCAAGGGCCCGGGCCGCTCCTGTCGGAGCTTGGCGCCTTTGGCCTGATGTCCACCAACATCGCGGCCACCTCGCAGATCCAGGGCTTTATCGGCTCCTGCCTCGTGGACAGCGAATCGGGCCTGCTTCTCGCCTCCGAAGGGGGCGAGGACATGGACATGGAAGCCGAGGCCGCCCTCAACACCATGGTGGTCAAGGCCGAGACCGAGGTCATCGAGGTGCTCGACCTCGAAGACCACATCGAGGACATCCTGATCACCATGACCAAGCAGCTGCACTTCATCCGGCCGCTGGAAAAGGCGCCGGGCGTGTTCCTCTACGTGGCCCTCGACAAGAAAGCCGCCAACCTCGGAATGGCCCGAATGCAGGTCAACCGGATCGAAAGCGGCCTCAGCATGTGAGGCGGCAGTGGCCCGGCGGCGTCAGCGCGCCGGGCCCAAAGGCCGGGGTCCGCAGGCTACCGTCGTGCGGCCACGCGTTACCATAGGGGACCGCCCCCTTCCCCCATGAGACGCGATGCGAACAGCCTCTCCACCGAAGTGAACCCCGGACGGGGCTCCTCCCCATCCCCGTTTCCGTCCCAACGCCTCGAAAGGACATAACCAGTGTCGACCAACATCTCCGGTACCAGTGAAATCGCAGGCTTCATCGGCGCCTGCCTCGTGGACAGCGAATCCGGGCTCATGCTCGCCTCCGAAGGCGGCGGCCGTCTGGACATGGAGGCTGCGGCCGCCCTCAACACCCAGGTGGTCAAGGCCAAGCTCCAGGCGATGGAATCGCTGGGCCTCGACGATCGGATCGAGGACATCCTGATCACGATGGGCAAGCAGCTCCACATGATCCGGCCGCTCGAAAAGGCCCCTGGCGTCTTCCTCTACGTCGCGCTCGAAAAGAAGGCCGCGAACCTCGGCATGGCCAGGATGCAGGTCAAGAAGATCGAGTCCGGCCTCAGCATGTGACGCCGCCGCCCGGTGTGAACGGGGCGCAGGCCGATCCGTGGCAACCCGCCATCTCCAGGCCCTCCGCCCAGCGGGGGGCCTCTACCGTTCCAAGACCCCGCTTTTTTTCGCATCGCTCCTGGCCCTGCCACGACGACCCTCTCCCAGGCTATCGATGGCTCCGATGGCTGGAAAATTGCGCCACGCTCCCCACAAGTCCTAGCCAAGCGCCCGATGACCTATCACGCTCGCGGGGAAACCTGCCTTTCACGGTAATGGGAGGCGAAAAAGCCTCAAGTAAATACGCCCGCCACTCCGCGGACGCTCCAACCAACCCTGCCTCTCACCGAACCCAGCAGGTTCACCGGAACGCGGGACGCCAATCGGCGTTGTGCGCAAAAGGGAGCCCGCCCCATGAGACCTCTCGCACTCCTTCCACTTGCCGTTGCGCTCGCGCCCAACCTTGCCGTGGCGCAGGACGGCCCGTCCTTCGACTGCCGCGACGCCGACACGCGGACCGAGATCGCGATCTGCGCCAGCCCGGAGCTTGCCCGGCTTGAGTTGCGGATGTTCGGGGCCTATCAGGGCCTTGTGGAGCGTCTCGGGGAGCGCGAGGCGCGGGCCATCGCGGACGAACTGCTCCTGCGCCGACAGGCCTGCGAGGGCGACCCGGGCTGCGTCGCCGAGCGGCTCCTCATCTCCATGGAGGTCTTCGACCAGCGCGGCCGCTCGAGCGACCTCGTGGCCGAGTTGGAACCCGCCGCGCCCGAGGAAGAGGTAGCCGCCGAGGCCTCCACCTTCGCGCCCGAGGAGGAGGTGGCCGCGCTCACCCCGCCTACCGAGGCAGGGCCTGACATCCCCCTCGCCGCCCAGGCCCCCGCGCCCCTCGAAAGTGCGCCGATCCCCCCTGTGCGCAGGACCCCCGCTCCGGCCGCCCCCATCGAGGATGACTCTGCAATCGCCGACGCCCTCCCGGTTGAGGAGATCCCGCCTCCCGCCGAGCCCGCGCCTGTTCGAGACGACGCCGCCATTGCCGATGCCGCCCCAATCGAGGAGATCGCCCCTCCGGCTGAGCTTGCGCCCATCGAAAACGACGCCGCGATCGCTGACGCGGCTCCGAACGAGGGGATCGCCCCCCCGGCGGAGCCCGCGCCGGTCGAGGAGCCCGTGATTGCCGATGCCGCTCCGGTTGAGGAAATAGCTCCCCCGGCCGAACCTGCGCCGATAGAAGACGACGCCGCGCTCGCCGACGCCGCCCCGGTTGAGGAAACAGCTCCCCCCGCCGAGCCCGTGCCCGTCGAAGAGCCCGTCGTGACCGACGCCGCCCCTGTCGAAGAGATCGCTCCGCCGACCGAGCCCGTCGAGGAACCGGTGATTGCCGACATCACTCCGGAGGCTTCGCCAGCCGCTCCCGAAGAGGAGACGGACCTCGCCTCGGCCGAGGACACACCCGACCTGAGCGAGACCATCGACAGTGCCGAGCTTGCTTCCTCGGACGGCGGGGGCGAGGCCGCGTTCGACACGCCCGTGTCCTGGGCCTTCATGGACCTTGCGCGAGAGGACCGCGCCGCGGTCCAGACGCGCCTTCAGGACGTGGGGCTGTACGCCGGCCCCGTGGAGGGAAGCTGGAACAACAACACCCGCTCCGCCCTGGAGACCGTGGCCGCCAGCGCCGGGGCCGAAGGTTTCGACCTCTCAAGCCAGAACAGCGCGGCACTTCTCCTCGACTACGTCACCTCCGACGCCTTCACCGGCGCGGAGGAGGGCGAGGCGCCGATCGACGATTCGCAGTTCTAAAGGCCGCCCATCCCGCGCAGCTGCGCCACCACCTCCGCCACGCCGCGCCCGTGGCGGAGAGCCGTGAACAGGAACGGCCTCTCCCCCCGCATCCGCTTCGCGTCCCGCTCCATGACCTCCAGCGAGGCGCCGACATGGGGCGCCAGGTCCGTCTTGTTGATGACGAGAAGGTCCGACCGCGTGATCGCGGGCCCGCCCTTGCGCGGGATCTCCTCCCCCGCCGCCACGTCGATCACATAGACGGTCAGGTCCGCAAGTTCCGGCGAGAAGGTTGCCGACAGGTTGTCCCCGCCCGATTCGATCAGCACGAGGTCGAGGTCCGGGTGCCGGGCCCGAAGCTCCGCCACCGCGGCGAGGTTGATGGACGCGTCCTCGCGGATCGCGGTATGCGGGCAGCCCCCCGTCTCCACGCCCATGACGCGATCCTGGGGCAGGATCTGCATCCGCATGAGCGCCTCGGCATCCTCCTGCGTGTAGATGTCGTTGGTGATGACGGCGAGCGACAGCTCGTCCTTCAGCGCCCGGGCGAGGGCGGCGGTCAGCGTGGTCTTCCCCGCCCCCACGGGGCCGCCGATCCCGATCTTGAGGGGGCCATGGGGCGAACGGTCGAACATGATGCGGTCCTTCAGGAACGGAAGATTCGGGGCTCCAGCACCTCGTGGCGCATGGAGGCAATGTCGATGGCAAAGGCCGCGCTGCCGATGTCGTCCGTGGTCAACTGCACGGCTTCCGCAGCCACGGCCTCGCACAGGGGCGCGAGCCGCAAGAGCACCCCCTGCGCTGCCGTCTGGCCTAGCGGCATCAGCCGTTGCGCCGCCTGCACCAGCGTCGTGACGAAGCCCTGGAGCGCGACCGCCGCCACCGGCTCAATGGGCAGCCCCCCAAGCCGCGCCGCCCGCCCCAGCGCCACCGGCAACGACATGTCCGGCAGATCCCAGCCATGGACCGCCCGCAGCGTCCGCGCCAGCGCCGCCCCCTGCCCCAAGGCTTCTGCCCGCCTCTCGCGCGAGGGAGCGAGCGCCCGGGCCAGCTCGGCCAACGCCGCCAGCTCCTCGCCGTCCGCGCCGTGGGCCGCGGCCATCAGGATCACGTCCGTCCGCCCCGACCCGTAGCGCAGCAGCACCGACAGCCAGTCCTCCAGCGATCCCGCGTCCTGAACGACGCCGTCGCGCACTGCCTGCTCAAGCCCATGCGACCACGCGAAGCCCCCGGTCGGAAAGGCTGGAGACAGCCAGCGCGTGAGCATCAGGAGTTGCGTAGCGGTCAGCGCCTCCGCACCCCTTTCAGTGGTCATGACCATGCCCGGCAAGGGCACCTAGCCCGGACTCTCCGCCATCATGGCCATGGCCCTCATAGGCTCCCCCTTCGGGGTAAAAAGGCCGGCTCACCTCCACGACCTCGGCCCCCAGCCCCTCCAGCATCCGCCGCATCACCGGATCGGCGGGCACGAGCAAGGCCCCGGGCCCGATCTCACAGGGCGCGTGCCGGTTGCCGATATGCCAGGCAAGCCGGGGCAGGTCCGCCCCACGCACCTCCAGAAGCCGCTCCTCGGCGGCCACGACCTCCACCAGCCGTCCATCGGCCAGTTCCAACGCGTCCCCCTGCTCCAGCCGCACCGTGCGCGGCAGGTCCACGAGGAACCCTTCCCCATGCGCCGTCACAAGGCGACGGCGGCGCAGCACCCTCTCGTCATGGGTCAGCGCCACGACATCATAGGGCACCGCCGACAGGGGCGGCTGCCGCAGCACGCGGGCCGGGGGCAGCGTCCCGGTCGTCGTTGGGGCGGGCTCAGCAGCGGGGATCAAGTCCTCCCGCATCTCAGAACAGGAAATACCGCTGCGCCAGCGGCAGCTCGGCCATCGGCTCGCAGGTCAACAGCTCCCCATCCGCCCGCACCTCGTAGGTCTCCGGGTTCACCTCGACCCGCGGCAGCGCGTCGTTGAGCCTCATATCCGCCTTGGACAACGCCCGCGTGCCCCGCACCGCCACCGTCCCCTTGGCAAGGCCCAGCGTGCTCCCGATCCCCGAATCATGCGCCACACCGGAGACATAGGTGACCGCCCCCCTCTCGCGCGACCGCCCATAGGCGCCCCACATGGGGCGGGAATAGACCGGCTGCGGCGTGGGGA
>CADCUU010000464.1 GCA_902805995.1 uncultured Rubellimicrobium sp. | reverse complement strand
TGGTGAGTGTCCGAGGAGCGTGTGCACGATTCGCGGATCCACCGGATCGTCGTCGCGCTCGGCTTTCCGCTGATCTACACGACCAACTACGACCGTAACTTGGAGGTGGCGTTCCGGGCCGAGGGCAAGCCCTACGTCAAGATCGCCAATGCCCGAGACCTGACGCTTGCCGATACGCACCTGACGCAGATCGTGAAGTTCCACGGCGACTTCGACGACGATGCGAGCCTCGTGCTGACCGAGTCCGACTACTTCGCGCGGCTGCGCTTCGACAGTCCGCTCGACGTGAAGTTCCGCGCGGACGCCATGAGCCGGACGATCCTGTTCATCGGCTATTCGATGCAGGACCTGAACATCCGCCTCCTGCTCTATCGCATCTGGGAGACGTGGCAGCAGTCGGGCTACGAGCGCAACCGGCCGCGCAACTACGTCTTCCTGCCCCGCGCCGGGCCCGCGCAGAGAGCCGTTCTGCAGAGCTGGGGCATCACGGTCCTCACCTCGGAGATCCAGGACCCTGAGCAGGCCCTCACGGACTTCCTGGAGCGCCTGTCCGAACGGGTTGCGGCCTTGCGGGCGGAAGGTGAGGAAGCGCCCCAACCTTCACATGGGCGAGGCGGTTCGCGCGGGAAGGGCTGATCGTGAGGGTGGCCCGCAGTAAGGCGGGGCGCAACGGCCCCGCCTCCGCCGAGGTTCAGGCGACCCCTTCGCCGCCCGTTACCCCATAAACCTCACCGGTGATGTAGCTCCCCTCCTGCGAGGCGAGGAGGACGTAGACCGGAGAGATCTCGATCGGCTGGCCAGGACGCCCGAACTTGCTGCTTTCGCCGAAGTGCTGGACCTTCTCCTGCGTCGATCCGCCCGAAGGGTTGAGCGGCGTCCAGAACGGCCCCGGCGCCACGGCATTGGCGCGGATGCCCTTCTCGATCAGCTCGGTCGCCAGCGCCTTGGTAAAGGCGACAATCCCCGCCTTGGTCGTGGCGTAGTGCATGATCGTCGTGGAGGGATCATAGGCCTGGATGGAGGCCGTGGTAATGATGGCGGCCCCCGGCGGCAGGATCTTGGACGCTTCCTGCGTGGTCCAGAACAGCGCGTAAAGGTTCGTGCGCAGGGTCGCGTCGAAATCCTCGGAGGTAATCTTGTCGAAGGAGTCGAAGGACTTCTGGTGCGCGGCGTTCACCACGAGGATGTCGAGCCCGCCCAGCTCCTCCGCCGCCCGGCTGGGGAGGCCTCTGGCATACGCCTCGTCGGTGACGTCGCCCGGCAGGGTCACGGCCTTGCGGCCCTCGGCCTCGATCAGCTTGACCACCTCGTCCGCGTCCGACTGCTCGGACGGCAGGTAGGCGATGGCGACGTCGGCCCCCTCGCGCGCATAGGCCAGGGCGACGGCCCGTCCGATGCCTGAATCCCCCCCGGTGATCAGGGCGCGCCGTCCCGCAAGCCGACCCGAGCCCACATAGGTCTGCTCGCCATGATCGGCGGGGGGTTCGAGCTTGCTGGCCAGGCCGGGCGCGGGCTGCGGCTGCTTGGGGAACGGCGGCTTGGCATACTGCTCGCGCGGGTCCTGCATCGGTGGTCGCTGGGGCATGTCGGTCTCCGTCATCATGTGGGGCCCCGGGGCGAAAACGCGTGTCCGCCCTCGGGTTCACGCCCCTAACGACGCAGACCGGCAAACCGTTCAGATGCGGATGCGCCTTCCGTCGGGTGTGACGATCGCAGGGGGAGCGGGGCCGGCATGACTGCGACTCAGCGCCCCCCCGGATCATCCACGATGTCACGGGTTGATGGCGTCTCTCATTCGCCGGACTAGCAACCCCGCTACCCGGCTCGACCGTGAGAGCGGTGTCCAGGCTTCTCTGAGCCACAGTCACTTTCCCTGTCGGCGCTTACGCAACCTTCTCAGCACGTTTGCGATCCCCCACCCGACCTGCCCGGTCGCCCGGATCCGATCCCTTAGAAGCACTTCATGGCTGGTGTAGCCGCAGGCGCGTCCTCGGCTGTCGGCTTGCGCGCTCACGACCTAGCGAAGCCCGAGACGCTGCCCGGCGCTCGGATCGCTCCCGTTCCTTTGTTCGAGAGAGGATGCCGCGCCCAGCGGGTGCCAGTGCGTGCGCACGATCAGGGGCTCGCCCCCGG
>CADCUU010000463.1 GCA_902805995.1 uncultured Rubellimicrobium sp. | reverse complement strand
ATGGAGCGGGCGGCTCAGGATGCCTGGATGTACGGGGACCCGGAGGTGCACGAGCTGCGCGAGGCGATCGCGGCGCGGCATGGGGTGCACCTTGGGCATGTCGTCGTGGGGGAAGGGATCGACGGGCTGTTGGGGTTGCTGGTGCGGCTGACGGTCGGGCCGGGGGATGCGGCGGTGACGTCGCTCGGGGGCTATCCGACGTTCAACTTCCACGTGGCGGGGTTCGGGGGGCGGCTGCTGACGGTGCCGTATCGTGGGGACGGGTCGGACCCGGAAGCCCTCATGGGGCTCGCACGCGAGGCGGGGGCGCGGCTGGTGTATCTGTCGAACCCCGACAACCCGATGGGATCGGTGCATGGTCCGGAGGTGATCCGGCGGATGGTGGAGGCGGTGCCGGAGGGGGCACTGCTCGTGCTGGACGAGGCCTATGCGGAGCTGGCGGGGGAGTTGGTCGTCATCGACCCCGAGGATGAGAGGACGATCCGGTTCAGGACATTTTCCAAGGCGCAGGGCCTTGCCGGGCTTCGGGTGGGGTATGGGATCGGGCCGAAGGGGCTGATCGCGGCGTTCGACCGGGTGCGGAACCATTTCGGGCTGGGGCGGGTGGCGCAGGCGGGGGCTCTCGGCGCGCTGGGCGATGGGGCCTGGGTGCCGCAGGTGGTGGAGCGCGTCGTGGCGGCGCGGGAGGAGATCGGGCGGATCGCGGCGGGGGTGGGGCTGAGGACCCTGCCCTCCTCCACGAACTTCGTCGCGGTGGATTGCGGGCGGGATGGGGCCTTCGCGAAGGGAGTGCTGGAGGGGCTGCTGCGGCGCGGGGTATTCGTGCGGAAGCCGGGGGTGGCGCCGCTGGACCGCTGCATCCGGGTGACGGCGGGGCCGGAGGCGGCGGTGGCGGCTTTCGGAGAGGCCCTGCCGGGGGCGCTGGAGGAGGCGTTGGCGCAGGGGGGCGGCGTCCCTAGATGAGTGGGAGACCACATAGGGAGACGGACCGATGAAACTTGCGGCCACGCTGATTGCGGCGACGATGCTGGCGGGCTCCATGGCCCTTGCGCAGAGCGAGAGCGGGGAAACCGGAGAGGGCATGGAAGGCATGGACCATGGCGCCATGGAAGGGATGGACCATGGCGGGATGGCCATGTCCGCCGACCCTGCGCTGCAGGCGCTGATGGAGCCCATGAACGCGATGATGGCGGCGATGCCCACGACCTCGTCGGGGGATGCGGATGCGGACTTTCTCCTCATGATGATCCCGCATCACCAGAGCGCCATCGACATGGCCCGCGTCGTGCTGAAGCAGGGCGACGACGAGGAAACCCGCGCCATGGCGCAGGAGATCATCGACGCGCAGGAGGCTGAGATCGCCGAGATGCGTGCGATGCTGGAGCGGCTGGGCGTGGAGCCGCCTGCCGCGGAGTGACCGGGGCGGAGTAATCGGGACCGGTGACCGGGAGATGAGGCCCCGGGGATAATCTGGATGGCGCGGGCTGGTCAGGCCCGCGCGACGACCTCGGCCGCGGCCTTGACGGCGCCCTTGCCGTGGGGGATGCCCAGCGCGATGAGGCCGGCCTCGATGGAGGCGAGGACGCCCAGGACCATGTGGGCGTTGACGTAGCCCATGTGGCCGATGCGGAAGTAGGCAGAGGCGGGCTCCCTTCCCAGGCCGATGCCCAGGGTGACGCCGGTGCGGTCCTTGAGCCAGCGGCGCAGCGCGTCGGCCTCCCCCTCCTCCAGGGAGAGCGCGGTCACGGCGTGGGAGCGGTGCGCGGGATCGGGGACGTTGAGGCGCAGGGAGCCGCCCTGCCCCCAGGCGTCGCAGGCGGCCCAGACCGCGCGGGCCAGCGCGGCGTGGCGGGCCCAGACCTGCTCGATGCCCTCCTCCTCCAGCATGTCGAGCGATTCGCGCAGGCCGTAGAGGGCCTGGGTCGGAGGCGTGCCGCCGAAACGGTGCCAGTTGGCCAGGGGGTTCGCGCGGGGGCGCCAGTCCCAGTAGGGGGTGACGCAGTCGGCGCGGTCGCGGGCGGACTCCGCGCGGTCGTTGAACCAGACGAAGCCGAGACCGGGGGGATTCATCAGGCCCTTTTGCGAGGCGGACACGGTGACGTCGGCGCCCCAGGCGTCCATCTCGAACCGGTCGC
>CADCUU010000462.1 GCA_902805995.1 uncultured Rubellimicrobium sp. | reverse complement strand
CCGCCAGCCTTGGAAGGGAATGCGCAGCTCGCGCCGCATCACCGCTTCGCCGCTCAGATAGGCGTCAGGGGGCAGCAGGGCCCAGTCCTGCGTGACGCGCAGCGCCCGTTCGATCGAGGTGGGGGCGGAGGCGCGCTCGATGGCCGCCTCCTCCGTCAGGCCGCGCCACCGCCGTTCGGTCGCGAGGACAACCCTCCCCTGACCGTCGGTAACCATCACGGCGTCCTGGGTCCCGGCCCAGCTCTGCTCCAACCGTGCGAGGTCCACCTCCACGGTGATGATGCCAAGGGTCTCGCCCCCCTCCTCCAGGCGCCGGGAGTAGAGGAAGCTGTAGGCGCCGCTCGGTTCTGCGAGGGCGGTGAAAACGGTGGCGTTCGAATGCAGGGCCGAGGTGATGTAGTCGGCCCCGCCGTGGTTCTCCCCCAAGCGCCGCCGTTCTGTCGCGGCGACCACGCGACCGTCGCGGTCATAAAGCATGATCGAGGCAGCACCGATCTCCTCCACGAGGCTCAGGAGCCGGATGGTGGAGCGCGAGAAATCCCGGATCTGAAGAGCCTGAATCAACTCCGGGTCGCGAACGAGGAGCTGGGGGACAATGGAGTTGCGCTGAAGTTCGGAGACGAGCTGGCCGACGTAAAGCGTGTAGCGCACCTCGGCCCGGCTGCGGACCGTTTCGGTGAAGCGCTGCGTCAGGACCTGGTTGGTGACCCAGATGATCGACACGGCGGCCAGCACGAACATCGCGAGGGCGATGCGCGGCCACCAGGAGCGGCCGGGCGTGGAAGGCAGGAACTCTCGGACGGCGGTGGTCATGCGCCGGTCTTACGCCGCGTCGCCGCAACGCTCAAGGAAGGGGCGGTCAGGCCGTCGCGAGTTGATCGAGCAGCCCGCGGAAAAGCGCCTGCCCATCGGTATTTCCGTGCGCAGGTTCGGCCGCGCGTTCGGGATGCGGCATCATCCCGAGGACGCGTCGGTTGTCGGACAGGATGCCCGCGATGTCGAGCACGGAGCCGTTCACTGGATCGGCGTAGGTAAAGGCGATCCGGTCCTCGCCCTGGAGGCGCTGCAGCGTATCCTCGTCGGCGAAGTAGTTGCCGTCGTGGTGGGCGATGGGGAAATGGACAGTGTCCCCCTTGGCGTAGCCGTGGGTGAAGGGGCTGTCGGCCGTCGCCACGCGCAGGGCCGCGGTCCGGCAGATGAACTTGAGGCCCGCGTTGCGCATCAGCGCGCCCGGGAGGAGGTGCATCTCCGTCAGGACCTGAAAGCCGTTGCAGACGCCCAGGACATAGCCGCCGCGCTTGGCATGCGACTTGACCGCCGCGGCGATGGGGGACTGCCCGGCGATGGCGCCGCAGCGGAGGTAGTCGCCGAAGGAGAAGCCACCCGGAACGGCGACGAGGTCGGTGCCCGGAGGCAGCGCGTCGTCCTTGTGCCATGCCATCGTGACCTCGGCGCCTGCGTTCCGCAGAGCGACGGCAAGGTCGCGGTCGCAGTTGGAACCGGGAAAGACGACGACGGCGGCCTTCATGGGCGGACTCCTCGGATAGGCAGGGGCGTTAACACCCGATGACGGCTGGGCGTCAACCGGGCGCGGGACGGCTCAAGAGCGAAACTCCGTGACCACGGCGGTGCCGGGGGGCGTGGGCCCGTCCATCGCTGCGAGTTCGGCGGACACGCCCGACAGGCCGATATGGCGTGACACGAGCGGCGACAGGTCCACGCGCCCGGCCTCGATAAGGCCCAGGAGCGACGGGTATCGCCACGCAGGCATGCCGCGCGATCCGAACAGGGCGAGCTGGCCGGAATAGACGGCCATCACGTCGATCTCCATCTGCGCTTCATGAATCGAGGGCAGGCCGACCTGAATGTGGCGCCCCAGCGGGCGCAGGCAGCGGAGCGACGCGTTCAGCGTGGCCTTGGCGCCCAGGGCTTCCAGGCTCACATGCGCGCCGCCGTTCGTGAGGTCGCGGATCGTCTGGGCGGCGTCCCCTGCCCTCGCATCCACGGCAGCTTCGGCCCCCAGCTCCTGCGCCTGGGCGAGTTTTTCGGGAACCACATCCACCGCGATCACGCGGGCCCCCATGGCGCGCCCCAGGATCACCGCCGCGAGGCCGATCCCGCCCGTGCCATGGACCGCAAGCCATTCGCCGGACTTGAGCCCCGCGCGGCCAGTCAAAGCGTGCCACGCCGTCGTCACCCGGCAGCCGAGGCCCGCGGCGAGCGCCGGCGACAGATCCTCCGGCAGCCGCACGAGGTTGTGGTCACGGGGGACGGCCACGAATTCCGCAAAGGCGCCCTGCGTCGAGAAGCCGGGGATCACTTGATCCACGCAGGTCGTGCTTTCGCCAGACCGGCAGGCGGGGCAGCGGCCACAGGACAGGATGAAGGGAGCGATAAGCCGGTCGCCCAGGCTCCACTGCGAACGGGGCCCGGCCTCGACCACCACGCCGCAGTATTCGTGGCCCAGCACATGGCCGGGCCGCACGAGCTTGTGCTCTCCGGCCCAGCCGTGCCAATCGGACCGGCAGACGCCGCAGGCGAGAAGGCGGAGCACGACGCCGTCCTCGGGACAGGCGGGCTCGGGCAGGTCCGCGATGGCGAGAGGCGCGCGGAACGCCTCGAGCACCGCGGCCCGCATCAGGCGATCTCGACCCGGTAGCTTTCGATCACCGTGTTGGCGAGGAGCTTCTCGCACATCTGGCGAACCTCGGCCTCGGCAGCGGCGCGATCGGTCTGGGCGAGGTCAAGTTCGATCACCTTGCCTTGGCGGACGCCGTCCACCCCCCCGAAGCCGAGGGAGCCCAGGGCACGACGGACAGCCTCGCCCTGAGGGTCGAGGACGCCGTTCTTCAGCATGACAGTGACGGTTGCGCGCATCAGTTGATCAACGTGGGCTTGGGGCGGTGGGTGACGTTCGACGGCAGGACGCCCAGGCGGCGGGCGACCTCGGTATAGGCTTCGGTGAGGGAGCCCAGGTCCTTGCGGAACACGTCCTTGTCGAGCTTGCGGCCCGTCTCGATGTCCCAGAGGCGGCAGGAGTCGGGGCTGATCTCGTCGGCTATGACGAGGCGGGCGAAGTCGCCGTCCCAGATGCGCCCGATCTCGATCTTGAAGTCCACGAGCTTGATGCCGACGCCGTGGAAGACGCCCGACAGGAAGTCGTTCACCCTCAGGGCGAGCGCCACGATATCGTCGAGGTCCTGCTGCGCGGCCCAGCCGAAAGCGATGATGTATTCCTCGGGGACAAGGGGGTCGCCCAGGCGGTCGTCCTTGTAGCAGAACTCGACGATCGGACGCGGAAGCTGGTGCCCTTCGTCGAGGCCGAGGCGCTGCGCCATGGATCCTGCGGCGAAGTTGCGGACGATCACCTCGAGCGGGATGATCTCCACCTGCCGCACGAGCTGCTCGCGCATGTTGAGGCGGCGAATGAAATGCGTGGGTACGCCGATCCGGTTGAGCCCTTCCATGAAGAATTCGGACATGCGGTTGTTCAGGACGCCCTTGCCCTCGAACACTTCTTTCTTGGCGCCGTTGCCTGCGGTCGCGTCGTCCTTGAAGTACTGCACTAGCGTGCCTGGCTCCGGGCCCTCGTAGAGGATCTTCGCCTTGCCTTCGTAGATCTTCTTGCGACGTGCCATGCTGGCTCCTCGGGCGGCGGGTTCGGGTCCGGCCCGCAAAGGGGGGTTGCGCGGGTCATACGGCAACCCCCCCTTGCGGGCAAGCCACCCCGCCGTCATATCGACAAGGGGAAGCGGGTCCCGCAGAGGCCTGCAAAGCAAGCCAGGGGACCGCCCATGACCACCTTCGACGACCGTGAACACGCCTTCGAGGCCAAGTTCGCCCACGACGCCGAGATGCAGTTCAAGGCCGAGGCGCGCCGCAACCGGCTGCTCGGGCTGTGGGCCGCCGGTGTCGCCGGCAAGTCGGGTGATGAAGCCGAAGCCTATGCCCGGGAAGTCGTGCAGGCCGACTTCCGCGAGGCCGGGGACGAGGACGTGTTCCAGAAGGTCCGGGCCGATCTTGGCGGGCGCGTGGACGACGCCGCGATCCGTGCGAAGATGACCTCGCTCATGTCCGAGGCCAAGGTTCAACTCATGACCGAGGCCCCCTGAGGGCTGGCGGGGGCTGAGGTCCAAGGGTTGCCATGTACAGGCAGATCCTTGGCTGGCGCCCTGCCCCCACGTCTCGAGGGTTTCCTCGATGGGCTTCCATGGGGGACGGTACCTGTGACGTGGACCGCGGCGCTCGCCAGGTGAAGGGCCGCCGCGCGGCCCCAGGCGTCGGGCCGGCATCGGGCCGCACCTGCGCGACCATTTTGCGTTTGAACCCGCAGCCCTCCCATGCGATGCGCGGGCCGCGCCACCGCCATCCGGAGCCCGCCTGTCGCGGGGTCCTGCGCTCAGAGGTTTGACCCATGACTGACGCCCTGTCCCGCCTGCTCGAAACCCGCGACTGGCTCCTCACGGATGGCGCGACGGGGACGAACCTGTTCAACATGGGCCTGACCGCGGGCGACGCGCCCGAGATGTGGAACGTGGATCATCCTGAGCGCATCCGCGCGCTGTACCAGGGCTGGGTGGATGCGGGGAGCGATCTGTTCCTCACCAACAGCTTCGGCGCCAACGCCTCGCGGCTCAAGCTGCATGGCGCACAGGGACGCGTCCGGGAGCTGAACCGCATCGCGGCCGAGATCGGGCGAGAGGTGGCCGACAAGGCCGGGCGGCCGGTCGTCGTGGCAGGCGACGTGGGCCCCACCGGAGAGATCATGTCGCCCATGGGCACCCTGACCCACGAAAGCGCCGTGGAAATGTTCCACGAGCAGGCGGAAGGCCTCAAGGAAGGTGGCGCCGACGTGCTCTGGGTCGAGACGATCAGCGCCGCCGAGGAGTTCAGGGCCGCGGCCGAAGCCTTTGCCCTCGCCGGGATGCCCTGGTGCGGCACCATGAGCTTCGACACGGCGGGCCGGACAATGATGGGCCTGACCTCGGCCGAGATGGTCAAGATGGTGGGCAAGCTGCCCAGCCAACCCCTGGCCTTTGGTGCAAACTGCGGCGTCGGGGCGTCGGACCTCCTGCGGACGGTGCTGGGCTTTGCCGCGGCGGGGCCGGAGCGGCCGATCATCGCCAAGGGCAATGCAGGGATCCCGCGCTACCACGACGGGCATATCCATTACGACGGCACGCCCGAGCTGATGGGCGAATACGCCGTGCTGGCCCGCGACGCCGGGGCGACCATCATTGGCGGCTGCTGCGGGACCCGGCCCGACCATTTGAAGGTCATGCGCGAGGCGCTGGAGACCCGTCCACGCGGTGATCGGCCGGCGCTCGAGGTGATCGCGGAGCGGCTCGGCGGCTTCTCCTCGGCCAGTGACGGGACCGGGGAGGACCAGCCCTCGGCGCGGCGCGGCGGGCGGCGCGGACGGGGCTGAAATTCTTCGCGCGGCGCGCGAGAAATTTGACCTAACGCCCTGACTGGACTTACATTTGGGGCGCTCCGCCCCCATATTCTTCTGGTCAGTGCCAGGAGAGAAATGATGCAATTGGAAGGTCATACGGTCCTTCGGAAGGGCCACACCCGTCGTCGCTACGGTAAGGTCAATGCGGGCGTCACCACGCGGCTGAGCGCGGATGGGACGGAGATCCTGTTCGAGTCCTCCATCCCCGTGTCCAAGGGCTTCTCGGACGTGTGCTTCGTCCTGCCGCTGGATGCGCTGCCCGAACTCGTGAAGCTCGGCCTCTCGCGTCCTCAGAACAGCGAAAGCTGAGGGTCCGGGTCCTTCGGGACCTGGAACAGGTCCGTCCGCAGGTGACCTAGCGGACCGTCTAGCCCGAGCCGGCGGGTTGCCACACGGAAGCGCGCCGACATCAGGCGCGCCCATTCCCCCTGCCCCGTCATGCGCGTGCCCCAGTCGGGGTCGTAGTCGCGGCCTCCATGCAGCTCCCTCACCCGGCTCATGACGCGGACCGCACGGTCGGGGAAACGCTCCTCCAGCCATTCACGAAACAGGCCCGCCACCTCTCGGGGGAGGCGTAGGACGATCATGCTCGCGGCTTGCGCGCCAGCTTCGGCCCCAGCGGCCAGAATGGCCTCGAGTTCATGGTCGGTAAGGGCCGGGACCACCGGCGAGACCTGGATGCGCACCGGAATGCCCGCCTCCGACAGCCGCCGGATCGTGGCGAGGCGGCGCGCGGGCGACGGGACGCGAGGTTCCATGGCGCGCGACAGTTTCGGGTCGAGCGTGGTGACGGACAGACCCACCTGGGCCAGTCCGCGGGCAGCCATGGGCGCGATGAGGTCAATGTCGCGCTCGATCAGCGTGCCCTTGGTGGTGATCGCGACCGGGTGGTCATGCGCCGCCAGCACCTCCAGAAGACCACGCATGATCCGCCTGTCGCGCTCGATAGGCTGGTAGGGATCGGTGTTGGTCCCAATAGCGAGGACTGCGGGCGCGTAGCCTTTTGCGCGGATCTCCCTCGCTAGTGCGGCGGGGGCTTGCGGCTTGGCGATGAGCTTCGTCTCGAAGTCGAGGCCCGGGGACAGGCCCAGGAAGGCGTGGCTCGGCCGGGCGAAGCAGTAGATGCAGCCGTGCTCGCAGCCGCGATAGGGATTGAGCGACCGGTCGAAGGGAATGTCGGGCGAGGCGTTGGTCGTGATGACCTTGCGCGGCCGCTCCTCCGTCACCTCGGTGCGAAGAGCGGGCAGATCGTCCTCTCTCCCCCAACCATCGTCGAAGCCGACGCGCGCATAGGGATCGAAGCGGCCGGCGGCGTTGCTGGCAGCGGCGCGGCCGGCTCGTTGGTCGGCGGATACTCGGGGCGTTTGGTCCTCCATGTCGGAATTCTAGAACAAAACACGAACACTGCAAGCGCTAGAACACGAGGTCTCTTGCGGGGCGGTCGGTTGCGAGGCAGGGGGTGTCGCAATCCGCCGCGACCCGGGCGTGGCCTGGGCGCAGACAGACGGCAACGCCCACGCGAGGAATTCCCATGGCTGACGACGAGATCATCCTGAGCGAGCTCGATGACGAGGAGCTTGTCGCGCAGATGTTCGACGACCTTTACGACGGTCTCCGCGAGGAGATCGAGGAAGGCGTGAACGTTCTTCTCGAACGCGGCTGGACGCCTTACGACATCCTGACCAAGGCCCTGGTCGGAGGAATGACCGTCGTCGGGGCGGACTTCCGCGACGGCATCCTGTTCGTGCCCGAGG
This sequence comes from uncultured Rubellimicrobium sp., assembly GCA_902805995.1. Taxonomy (GTDB): domain Bacteria; phylum Pseudomonadota; class Alphaproteobacteria; order Rhodobacterales; family Rhodobacteraceae; genus Rubellimicrobium. The sequence goes on along the minus strand of CADCUU010000462.1, from coordinate 3,755 downwards.
TGCTGCTGGCCGCCAACGCGATGAAGGGCGGGATGTTCATCCTGAAACCCCTCCTGGCGGAGACCGGCGCCCCCCGCGTCGGCAAGATGGTGATCGGCACCGTCAAGGGCGACATCCACGACATTGGCAAGAACCTCGTGTCGATGATGATGGAAGGCGCGGGCTTCGAGGTCGTGGACCTCGGCATCAACAACGCGGTCGAGAAGTACCTCGAGGCGCTGGAGAACGAGAAGCCCGACATCCTGGGCATGTCCGCCCTGCTGACTACCACCATGCCATACATGAAGGTCGTGATCGACACGATGAAGGAAAAGGGCATACGCGACGAGTACATCGTGCTCGTCGGCGGAGCCCCTCTGAACGAGGAGTTCGGCCGGGCGATCGGTGCCGACGCCTATTGCCGCGACGCCGCCGTGGCCGTGGAGACCGCGAAGACCTTTGTCGCGCGCAAGCACAACCGCATGTCGGCCTGACAGCCCATCGGGGCGAAGAGGGGGTCGCAAGGGCGGCCCCCAACCCCCATCTGAGCAGGGCGACCCACACCACGAGGTAGGCCCATGCCCGTTCGACGACTCCTTTCGTTGATCGCCGTTGTTATCGCCGCAGCCGGTGTGACGGTTGGCCTTGGTGCTGGTCTGGCGCTGTTTGTCCCCGTCTCGATCCTGACAATCCTGGTCCCGGTTCTGCTCGGGGCTGCCCTGGTTGTGCGCGGCTCGGCTGAGCTTCGGGTCAGGAGGGGCGAAGCCGGCGATGGTTGAAACTGACGCTAGTCGACGACTTGTCCACACACCCGAGAGTAGCGCGTTGTCAGGTTTCGGATGTGGCTGCGCACCAGCTGCGGTGAAGGCAGCGTTGAGGCGGCAACCTGCGTCCGTTAATGAAATCCGGAGAGCCCCTCAGGTTCCGGCAGCACATGGGTGCAGGCGGATGAGCATGCGGCGCAGCGGATCGGAGGTTCTTAGGGTGGCGGCTTGGACAGCATTGGTTTCCGCGACGATGCAGGTCCGTAGCAGAGCGGCGCAGACCTGGTGATTACCGACGACTCCACTCTGACCTACGAGGGTACCGAGGCATAGGGGCGCGGTCGCGTGCTGCTGATCGCGTGCGGGGCGCTGGCGCGCGAGATCCTGGCCCTGCGCGAGGCGAACGGCTGGAATCATCTGGACCTGCAATGCCTGCCGGCGATCCTCCACAACACGCCGGATCGGATCGTGCCCGCCGTGGAGGCGGCGGTGAGCGCCGCGCAGGGTCGCTATGCAGAGGTCTTTGTGGTTTACGCCGATTGCGGCACTGGGGGTCGCCTGGAGGCCGCTTGTGGACGGCTAGGGGTCAGCCTTGTGGAGGGGCCGCACTGCTACAGCTTCTTCGAGGGCAATGACGCCTTCGCGGCGCGTGATGAGTTCACGGCCTTCTACCTCACCGACTTTCTGGTCCGGCAGTTCGACGCTTTTGTCTGGAGGCCCTTGGGTCTGGACCAGCATCCGGAGCTAAGGGATATGTATTTCGGCAATTACGAGAAACTTGTCTATCAGGCGCAGATCGACGACGCTGCGCTGACCGAGAAGGCGAGACTCTGCGCGGAGCGGCTGGGACTTGCCTTCGAGAGGCGGTTTACGGGTTACGGGGACCTTGGCCGCGTCCTCGCAGAACTCTAGCGCCGGACAGTCGTTACCATTCTGACGTCGTTGGACAAGGCCGCCAGAGCGCCGATCAATTGACAACCCTCATGGTGGCTGGCCAGATGAGCAGCCCATAACGTCGCCCCGCTGGCCACAGGCCTTACGCCGCCTGCTGGGCCGATTCGCGAATGCGCTGGATCATTGCTTTGACGCCATTGGAGCGCTGCGATGACAGGTGGCTGTCTAGGCCGAGGCGTGCCAACTCGGCCTGGGCGTCCACCTTGGGAACCTCGGCAACCGGGACATCCGTGTAGAGCGCCCTGAGGATCGCGATCAGGCCGCGGACGATGTGCGCGTCGCTGTCGCCATGGAAACCATATCGGCCGCCCTGGATCTCCGGGTGGATCCACACCTGCGAGGCGCAGCCCGTCACCTTGGTCGCGGGCACCTTAAGAGCCTCGGGCATGGGGGGCATGGCCTTTCCCATGGCGATGACTTCGCGGTAGCGCTCCTCCCAGTCGCCCAGGAACTCGAAGGTTTCGGCAATCTCCTCGAAGGCAGGGGTGGCCATGGGGGCGCTCCGGTTGTGGCGAGGTCGAGATAGGGGTGCCGGGCAGGCTATTCCAGCGCAAACGGGCAGGATTGTACCCGTCATGATGCCGCAAGGGGCCCTGGTGAGGTCGAGGCCCACCCGACCGACAGGGTCAGGGCAATCGCACCGTCACGACATTCTGCCCCTTGGCCGCCAGCGCGACCTTGCCCTCGCAAAGGCGTATCGCGTCCTCTCCGAAGACCTCGCGCCGCCAGCCATGGAGGGCGGGCAGGTTCCGCTCCCCTGCCGCGATGGCGTCGAGATCGGCGGAGGAAGCGATGAGCCGGGCCGCGACGCCCTCCCCTTCGGCCTTGGCCTTGAGGAGCACGCGCAGGAGGTCCGCCAAAGCGGGGTTCACCTGAAGCTGGTCGCGGGAGTCGGCGGTCCGGGGCAGGTCCTCCGGGCGGAGAGCGGCGGCGCGTTTGATGGCGGCGAGGATGCCTTCGGCAATGTCGCCGCGCCGCCCTTCGCGCAGCAGAAGGCGCGACTTGGACAGGTCGGCCTCGGTCTGCGGACGGGTCGTGGCCAGCTCGATCAGGGCATCGTCCTTGTAGACGCGGGACCGGGGCACGTCCTTACCCTGGGCGTATTCCTCGCGGAAACGCGCAAGCTCGACGAGTGCCGCCAGCATCTTGTTGGAGCCGGGCCGCGCCTTTACTCGCTCCCACGCGTCGGCGGGGTTGGTGCGGTAAGTGGCGGGGTCCATCAGGACGCCCATCTCTTCCGCCACCCAGGACTCCCGGTCGGTGCGCTTCAGCCGCTCGGCCAGATGGACGAAGATCGTGCGGAGATAGGTCACGTCGGCCAGCGCGTAGCGGAGTTGCGCCTCCGACAGGGGACGGTGCGACCAGTCGGTGAAGCGGGAGGACTTGTCGACCTCGGCCTTGCAGATCTTGCGGACCAGCGTCTCGTAGGAGACCTGGTCGCCGAAGCCGCAGACCATGCCTGCGACCTGCGTGTCGAAGAGCGGTGCGGGGATCACGCCGGCATCGACGAAGAAGATCTCCAGGTCCTGGCGGGCGGCGTGGAATACCTTCATCACGTCCGCGTTGCGGAAGAGGTCGTAGAGCGGCGCAAGGCTCAGCCCCTCGACGAGCGGGTCCACGACCGCTGCGGTTTCATCCCCCTCGCCAGGATAGGCGATCTGGAGGAGGCAGAGCTTGGAGTAGTATGTCCGCTCGCGCAGGAACTCGGTGTCCACGGTCACGAACGGATGGGCGGCCGCGCGGGCGCAGAATTCGGCGAGCTGGTCGGTCGTGGTGATGATCTGCATGGCCGAGGCTTAGGTTATTGAAGGGGCTTTGGAAAGGCGATCACGACAGCAGGACGGGCGTTGTGTCGCCACTGGCGAAGCGGCGCAGCACCGCCGGGTAGAGGAGATGTTCGTGCACGAGGACGCGGGCGGCGAGGCTGTCGGGCGTGTCACCGGACAGGACGGGCACCCGCGCCTGGCCCAGGATCGGCCCGTGATCGAGCTCGGCAGTAACCTCGTGGACGGTGCAACCGTGGTGGCGGTCGCCGTTGGCCAGCGCGCGGGCATGGGT
>CADCUU010000461.1 GCA_902805995.1 uncultured Rubellimicrobium sp. | reverse complement strand
TTCCGCAACCAGATCGACCGCCACGATGAGGCCGTTCGCCAGTCCGTGGCACGCCGCCAACTCGACCTGGGCCTCAGGCACTACACCCGCGCTGACCTGGAGAAGTGCAAGGCCGCTGGTGAGCAGTTGCACATTCAGGTGCTGGGCCTCGCGGTCATCGCTTCGGACGTGACCCCCGACCTTGCGCGAGAGACGATCGCCCAGATTCAGGTGCTCGGGGCGCTGTCCGCGCCAGCGGCCGTCAAGGCCGCGCTGGCCGACCGGATCACCTGAAGCCACCCAATCCTTCCCCATTCCGAATCCCCTCCCTTCCCCTCGAAGGGCCTGGCCCCGGCATGTCTGCAGGCCAGCGCCCAAAGGAGCCGACCCAATGCGACCGATTTCCCAGAACGACATGATGGAGGCAACGCGCCTCACCCGCGAAGGCCGGCTTGAGGAAGCCATGGCGCTGCTGCAGGGCGGTCGACATCCCGAACCGTCGGAGACCGCGCCTGAAGCACCCCGAGGTGATACAAAGCCTAAGCGGGCCAGCCCGCAGGTGGTCGAGATGGTGCCGCCGTCGCCCGGGTCCGGCGGGGCCTGGACGGCACCGTTCCAAACTGGCCGCGCCCCGGCAGGCAGCGGCCCCGCGCCTTTCGACGTGCCACCGGCCATGCAGGGGATGATGGATCGCATGAGCAAGATGGGTTCTGCGGGCGAGATGCCCGGCCTGTCGGGGCTGGGCGGCTTGGCTAACCTGCACGGCGGCGCGGCGAAGGGCGCCCCCGTACCTGTTCCCGAGGGAGCGATGTTCGAGGAGCGCGTCTACGCCAACACCGCCGGGAGCCGTCCCTACAAGCTCTATGTGCCGTCGACCTTCAAGGGTGAGGCGCTCCCTCTCGTGGTGATGCTGCACGGTTGCACGCAGTCGCCCGACGACTTCGCCGCTGGCACCCGCATGAACGAACTGGCCGAGGAGTTCGGGTTCTTCGTCGCCTATCCCGGGCAGACGCAGGCCGCGAACATGCAGAAGTGCTGGAACTGGTTCAACGCCGCCGACCAGATCCGGGACCAGGGCGAGCCGTCACTGATCGCGGGGATCACCCGCATGGTGATGGAGGAGGTGCCCGTGCAGCCGGGCCGCGTCTATATCGCGGGCCTGTCCGCCGGCGGGGCCAAGGCCGCCATCATGGGCGCCACCTATCCCGATCTTTATGCCGCCGTGGGGGTCCATTCGGGCCTGGCCTGCGGGGCGGCGCGCGACATGGTTTCCGCATTCTCGGCGATGAAGCAGGGCGGCGGCGCGGCGGTCGCGCTGCGGAACGGTGGGATGGGCGGCTCCGGACGGGCCGTTCCCACCATCGTCTTCCACGGCGACCGCGACACGACGGTTCACCCAGTGAACGGCGAGGAAGTCGCGGCGCAGGCCCGGGCCGGCTCGGCTGGGCGCGCAGAGGTCACCAAGGGCACGTCCGCGGGTGGCATGTCCTTCACACGCTCGGTCCAGCGGGACGAGTCGGGCCGCGCGAGCCTAGAGCAATGGGTTCTTCACGGCGCAGCCCATGCGTGGTCGGGCGGCAGCGCGGCGGGTTCTTACACCGATCCTTCGGGTCCAGAGGCGAGCCGCGAGATGGTCAGGTTTTTCCTCGACCTCTAGGCCACCCGTCGGCCACGAGCGGCCCGGGCCAGAGCAATCGCCCGGGCTGCTCGCCAGACGGTTACTGGCCCGGATCAGGAGGTGTGATAGAATCGTCTCCGACGCGTCGTTGGGATCGCGGAGGACCGCCGCCCCCTGGCGTGAGGCTCATGACAACTTCGGAACTCGATATTGGGGATGCGTCCCCGTCGCCCCGCGCAAAGCCGCGGAAGGCGGCTCTCGATGCGCTGGAACGGCTGCTCCGTGCCCATGTCGCGCTGGGGGAGCATCGGGAGCCCGAGAGCCCCCATGGCATTCTCCGGCCCGCACGGGAGGGAGAGATCGACATGATCGACGCGGTCTTTCAGCACTGCGGCGTGCCGATGCCGGAAACACTGCGAGCCGTCTACCGGCGCACCCTCGGCATCGGGAACCCGGTCGCGGCGACGCCCGTGCTGGCTGCCCCTTTCCTTCGCGCCATGCTGCGGGACGAGGGCTTCGGACCTCCGGTCGTCGGTCTGCTGAGCCTGGAACGG